>JAFDFT010000483.1 GCA_019309685.1 Deltaproteobacteria bacterium | reverse complement strand
ATGACATTGAATTAATGGATGGACACTAATTAGATCACGAACCCAAGTGCTAGGAATAATTTATTGTTATATGTTTAATAATACGGAGTGTCACAAGGCGTGTAATTCGTAAAAAAATCATTAAGGAAGAAATAGGGTAATAGGGCTAGACAATAGATTCTATGGGGATATAGTATACTGTTTATCCTGATGACTATTTACTATTCACTCGTTACTCGTCACTATTCATGTTTGATCCCTTGAATTTTCAGCCTATTTCTTTCAAATAATCGGGAGTGTTAATTCATAACGGGAGGTGGTTCTTATGGATGGAGATGCGGACAGTACTTACGGATGGAGTCAGGATATGAAGACCCATCTACAGGATAAACTAAGAGCTGATCTGAAAATGGGCCTAAAAAGTAAAGATAGCGCTTTAAAGGACACGGTTCGATTAATTATGGCCGAATATCCAAAACTGACCGTGCCGATAACACTGGAGAGCGGCAAGAAGACTACAAGGATTAAGAAACCGGAAGAAATTACAAATGAAGAAATTATCGATATCATCAGGGGTCTGGTAAAATCTGAAAAAACGGTTTTAGAGTTAAAGGGAGAAGAAGTCTCTGATTACCTTAAGATACTTGAATCTTATCTGCCGAAAATGGCATCAAAAGACGAGATCAAGGCTTGGATAAGGGAAAATATCAACCTGTCCGAATTTAAGAACCCAAATCAGGCGATGGGCCCTATTATGAAGCATTTTGGCAAGCTTGCTGACGGCGCATCTGTGAAGGAAATCCTTCAAACGCTCAATGAAGATAATGCCTGAATCATACATGAAAAAGATTCTCATCAATTTTCATGCAATATTCAGGTTACAAACAATGATCTTTACACTGTGATACGTGGTTTTTATACTTATAAAAAGTCGGGGTGGGAATATTTTTAATGAAACGATTGATTGTTTTAATTTATGGATTAAAAGGAAGTGACAGCAGGTTTGGGGAGTATTTCCCGAATTTGCTAAAATCAGATCCCCAGCTTTCAGAATTATATAAGGTGGTTTCTTGTCATTGTCACTTTGGCTTTTTTAGATATCTTTTTTCAAATAAGGAATTAGTAATTGAAACGTTAACGCGCCGATTGAGAAAAAAACTCTTACGTGTAAATAAAAATTACACCCAAGTAGCATTTGTATGTCATGGACTAGGCGGACTGGTGGCACGTCAATATATTATGGAAGAGGCGATGAATCAAAAAACGCTGGATGTTGACAGGATTTCCATGTTCGCTGTGCCCAACAGCAAGTTGGATTTAGCGAGAATTTATGATTCTTTATCCTGGAAAGATTTTTTCGGAAAAAATTTTTCCAGACATCCGGAGACCATTGAAAAATTAAATAAAGCATGGGCGGTCAATGCGCTGGAAAAAAAGGTCGCCGTGAAATATGTTCTCGGTGATCTGGACAATATAATAGACAAATCAGATGCATTGGCGCAATGGGGGACCGGCTATTTCACACATGCGGCAAAAAAAGATCACTGGAGTGTATTTAAACCTGAGAGTCATGACGATTCGGCCTTTTTGATAACCAAACGATTTCTCCTTTCCGAGGCGCATGCTCAGAAAAAATATCCGAAAAATCTGCTTGCCATTGCGGAGGTTTTAAGTTGGGAGCTAGACAGCTCCGAGCTTGAATCAGCAAGAAATGATATCATCAATCTCGTTGATTCGCTCAATCAGCTTCAATGGCGGTCTAGGCAATTGCTATGTGCGTTGATCCAAAAGGCCAATCAAATCAGTTATGATGAGATGGTTGTTACACCATCGGAAATTTCAAAAACGATGAATTTAACCACTCAGGAGCTGGAAGCTGAACTGTCTTTTTTAAAAAAATATGAGTTGATAGATTTTACTGAAGGCAATGAATCAGAAAAAATTAAACTCAGATGGCCGGATGAGAAATGGCTTATCTGGGACCAGCTCAAAGGGTATTGTCAGAAAACGAAAACGGGTATTGGCTTGAAGCGCTTAATTGTGGATTTACAGTTTGATCTTCTTGATTCAAAAAAGATGGCCTCGTAATCCCGCCTGTGGCGGGACTGCGTTGCTCTGTATTCTGAGTTCATTCGACGTACTATACGTACGCCTCATTCCTACATATTTGCGGCGTTTGTTGGAGCGAAGCGGAAATCCCGCTAAAAGCGGGAAACTTGAACTTTTTCCTTTGCAATCATATTTATGACTTTTTACGAGTCTGTCAAAAAAGAAATGGCCATAAATATTAGGTATTGGAATTATAATTTATATACAACTACTCTAACCGGAGGGAATGATCATGAAAAAAATACTATTTTATTTTATCTTGTGCTTTACGCTTTTTTTTATAGGTACAACAGCATATGCTGGACTTGATGATTTTACAGGTACCTGGAAAAATGTAGATCAAAATACAGGGGGTATCACGAAACTTAGAATTAGAGTAGATGGATCGGAGGTTAGAGTCCATGCATGGGGTAAATGCCATCCTAAAGATTGTGACTGGGGTGTGGAAAAAGCGTATGCATATGGCCCGAACGCATCATCGAACGTTATCTCTAATGCCCGCGTGATAACTGCTAGTTATAAAACGAAATTTAGCAGGACAATTCTTGTGATTACCATGGCCGGTTCGAATAAATTAAAAGCAGAAACATATACACGTTTTACAGATAACAGCGGTCGAAACAATTATACAAATGGGTACAAATTTAAGCGTGTTCGAATACAAGCGGCTGTTTCCGGTACTGGCAGACCGATGCGCCCGATCAAACCAGTAAAAGAGGACTGTATTTCATTTAACCCAAATAATGCCCGCGTTGTCCGTGCCCAGGGACGATGGAAGATAGCGGATGGAAGTCATTGGATGTTTGATTTTGGGAACAAAAAAAATGAAGCGGATAAGTCGTTAAGAACTATAAAACGGTATCGGATGAACCAGTCGTGTTTTGTTGGACGCCCTGATCCGTCCCTGAAATATATGCTCATATCAGACAGCGCACCTGCCGGGGGTCTTCGGGGTGAAGACTGTATTTCTTTCAACCTAGACACCATAGAAGTGGAAAACGTTAATGGACGGTGGAAGATCGTTGACGGAAGTCACTGGGTTTTTGATTTTGAAGGTAACGAGGCAGAGGCAAGAAAGTCATTTCGCATTATTAAAAAACATGGGTTTAATAAATCATGTTTTGTGGGAAGACCTGATCCAAGTTTTCAGTATCTTCGCAGATGATCAAATGAATGGTCCAGGCAAAAAATGCTTCCTGCTTAACGCAGGGAGCGTTTTTAAGAGGTCTACTTGCTTCGTAGCGAAGATAATGCCTGTCTTGAAAAGCCATACTTAGCCTTTTGACGACCAATAACTCCCTTAAATTACACATAAATTAAGTGCCAAAGGGTGGTTTTTCTCGCGAGATATGTTTGGTGGGAAGTTTTTCAGTGTTTAACACAAAACCAAGTTGAAAGTGGCGTGAAAAAGCTTTTTACGGGATCTGGATCCCAGATGCATCAGATTGTACTTTCTTTACGCTTAAACAGCGATCTTATACGTTTAATATGTAATGGCCGTTTTCATTTCTTATCTTTTCCATTCTCCCCAAACGGATAAGGTGTTTTTTCATCATTGCTTTTTCTGATTTTTTCAAGTTCCAGTTGCCTATGACAGTCCGATCACCGTAAATGATCCCCTGGTCCGTTATCTCCTGCAAGGTCTTAGGTCCGGATTTTAAAAAATAAAGCAGCTTGTTTTCACGGTCGTAAACCGTGTCCAGATAATCCTGAATGTACTGGGGGTCTCCTTCATATACACCAATCTTTCCGTGAGCAGAGAGATAGGTATCCGCATCGATTTTGATAAGACGTTTTAAGGAGCTTATTACGTCATCGACATCGGATCCTTTATCACCGTAGTAGGGGCCAGCCTTCACCAGGTCCAGATCGGCTGTAAACAGAACCCTGTCTTCCGGGAAATAAAAACTAAGATGGCCTTCACTATGTCCCGGTGTATGCAGCACCTCCATACGTGTTTCGCCAAAATCAATGATATCTCCATCACGCAGAAGTCGTTCAGGTTCCCTTTCCCTGAAATTGTAAACATCGTATAGATACTTGCAGGATATTTGATTGTTTGGATCATTTTTATCTTCTGATTCCAACCAGTAATCCAACAGGGCTTCAGCGCTTCGGAAAAGGTTTGCCTCCTGTTCCGGTACCCACAGCTGGGCTTTCGGGAAAAGGTAGTTGTTTAGAAAATGATCTTCATGACAGTGACTGTTGATGATCACTTCAATGGGTTTTTCAGAATGAATTGTTTTCAGAACCTTTTTGTCGCACGCCGGGTCAATAAGGACCCGTAATTTATCATCAATAAATACAGAATGGCATTGAGGGTACTTTCCGCCCCGGATAAAACGGATACAGCCTTTTTTAAATTCAAACATTACACTTTCCTTTTATTTATAAATCATAACTATCGAACAGGTTCCGATTTTTAACACAATAGTAAATAACGCTCTGTTTAGAGACCAATCAATGTTTTTTAATGGGCTAATATCATATTCCTTTAAAGAATGAAAATAGTTCACTATGACTTCACCCTTAGATGCAGCTTGTTGAGCGGAAGCGAAATCCCGCTTGCGAGGCATATGAAAGTTTCCGGTTCGTGAAAAATTCAGGTCATAATAATTAATCATGGGCACTTTTTGTGAAAGTAAGACCTCAAATGAGCGTAAATAAAATGAAAAACTTTTATTAATTGAATAAGGGCTTAAGAATAGCTGGTTTTATTCCGGTTTTTGTATATCATTCTATAGATGAGGTATAAATA
>JAFDFT010000004.1 GCA_019309685.1 Deltaproteobacteria bacterium | reverse complement strand
AAAGAAGATATTGATATAAACAAAATAACACTTACTGAAGGACAAAGTCTTAAATGGTTTAGTGAAGATGAGATAAAAAATACCGAACTTGCTTACGGGTTTAACAAAATTTTGAAAGATTTTTTTGCCCGGAAGCTGATTAGAAATGGAAACTAATATAGTGTCTTTCAATTAATATATCGTTATTACAGTCATTGCGAGGCGAAGCCGAAGCAATCTCTATCCTATGCAGCACTGATGTTTAGATTGCTTCGTCGCGGCGTCTATCCTGAGCATAGCCGAAGGGCTCCTCCAATGACATCCTATAATTCAGTTGTAATTACAAAACGAAGTACGCGTTATCATATAAGGGGGAGCTATGAGTGATAAAGAAGGAACCGATAAACTGCGATCCATGATAGCTGAATGCAAGCGGGGAGTTGTGTTTACGGGCGCGGGGATCAGTACTGAATCCGGCATACCCGACTTCAGAAGTCCGGGAGGGATATGGACAAAATACCAGCCCATCAATTTTCAGGACTTCATTGCGTCTGAGGAGATGCGCCGTGAATCATGGCGACGGAAATTTGCCACCAGCGAAATTATGGATCAAGCCAAGCCAAATAAGGGCCACCTTGCCATCGCAAAACTCGTTCAAATGGGTAAAGTCGCCAGCGTTATCACACAAAATATTGATGGCCTCCATCAATTATCAGGTGTTCCGGATGAACATGTCATAGAACTACACGGCAACGCAACTTACGCGTCCTGCCTCGAATGCGGGAAGCGGTATGAATTCGATGTTATTGAAACAACATTTTCAAAAGACGAAACCCTTCCCATATGCGATCAATGCGATGGTATTATAAAAACGGCAACAATATCATTTGGCCAAGCCATGCCAGTGGATGAAATGCAGGCGTCAAAGGAGGAAACACTTGCCTGCGACCTGTTTCTTTCCATCGGGTCGTCCCTTGTTGTTTATCCTGCTGCTGGTTTTCCGGAGCTGGCCAAGCGAAACGGTTCGAAACTTGTGATCATCAACAGAGACCCTACAGGAATGGATGGGATTGCGGATTTGGTTTTAAATACTGAGATCGGGGAAACACTTAGTTCGGTAGTGGATTTTGATTGAAAAAACAAAGAGGTTAGAGGCAAGTGGTGAGGAATTAAAGGAAAGGAGCTAATAGATGGAAGTTACAATAAGAAATGCAAGGGAAACTGACGCCGGATTTCTTGCCTGGGTAATGGTTGCGGCCGGCCGATCGCATGTTGAGCGCGGGTACTGGGACTTTACATTTCCTGGCGATGAGGAGAAGCGCCTGGAGCTCATTGGGAAACTGGCAATAGCCGAGTTCAAATCGATTTGTAACTTCGAGGGGTTTCTCGTCGCAGAAGTTGACGGCCAGGCAGCCGCAGCTCTTTCCGGGTACGAACCGAAAAAAGCAACTGATTTTGTTTTCGTTGAAATGCTCAATGAAGTGCTGTCAAAAGAAGGCTGGGGCAAGAAGGACTTAGGTGATATGTTTAATCGGGTGGGGCCGTTTTTGACATGCACGCCCAAATTTCATAAAGACGCGTGGGTTGTGGAATGGGTGGCTGCGCGTTCTGATTATAGGCGGCATGGCCTTGTGAACAGACTGCTTGAGAAAATTTTCCAGAAAGGGCGGGACCTTGGGTATAAAAAATCACAGATCGGTGTATTGATCGGGAATACACCGGCACTGCGGGCTTATGAAAAAGCAGGTTTTAAGTTTTTTGATGAAAAGCGCCATCCTGATTTTGAAGCAACTATAAAGTGCCCGGGCATTGCTCGGCTTGAAAAACTTCTTTAAAAAATTAACTTATGAAAAACAAAGAGAACTTGCTCACCAATACAAATCCAGCGCTTTGGTTTGTGCTGGTTTTTATCATACTGCTTCTTTTTATAATTGCTTTTAATTTTGATCGGTTTGATCTTAAAGACGCTGACCTGTTCACATTTTTCTATACTTACATTACCATAATACTTCTTCATACATTTTTAAACAGAAAAAGATTCAGGCTGTTTAATCAGCAGGGTGTGCATGAAAATATCTATAAAAGCTATCTGCAGCTTACGTGGTATTGTCTCCCCTATTTATTAATCGCAGTGGTTTATGAAAACCTTATTTTGTTCAGCAAAGCGTTTGAAGACACATTTAAAAATGTGGACCTGTATTTGATGATGGTCGACGAGGTCATGTTTGGCGTTCAGCCAACGATTTGGCTGCAAAAACTCCTTCATCCCCTGGCGGTAGATTATTTTATGGTGGCATACGGCATGTTTTTTGTATATCCATTTGTATATATTATCTATTTGCTGCAGAAAAACAGGCTTGATGTATTTTACAGGGTGCTGATGGCACAGGTGATTTCATTAATTATTTCATTGAGCTGCTATATACTCTTCCCAGCAATAGGCCCCCGGTTTGTATTTGATCCCGATTTCCCGAAGATGGCGAAAAATATTCCGGAATTTACTTCGCGGCTGGAAGGGATAAAATTTACTTTTTTATTGAATCTAACAGGGCGGGAGTCCTTTTACGCGCTTCAGTATGACATGTGGAATTACCTTGAAAGGATAAAAACCGATTGCATGCCAAGTATGCATGTCTGTTTATGCCTGATTTGCTTAATTTACGCGATGCGGTACAGGGAGACCTTTAAATGGGAAAAAACATCTATCAGTTTCTGGGTAATAGGGGTTTTTTCGCTCATCATCAGCACGGTATATCTGCGTTATCATTGGGTGATTGACATTATCGCGGGCATTGTTTTGACAATTATGGTTTATTTTGCAACAGAAATGATATATCTCAGATGGGCTTCAACCCGTAAACGGATGGGATTTGCGGTTCATGAGGTGAAGTGGATTGCTGAAGCTGAAAAATTAGAAAAACGCGGCACTTGATTTTAAATGTATTTAACATTCAGATGTAAATGGTTGGAATAGCACTTCAATTAAAAGGATGGGGGTATAGACATGAAGGACAAGAAATGTGTATTCATCTTAAATCCGATAGCAGGGAGCGGATATGCGGGTAAATGTGTGGGAAAAGTCAGGGACGTTATCAAAAAGCACAACCTGGACGCACAACTGGTTTTAACCGAAAAGAAGGGTCATGCCACAGAATTGGCAGGCAAATTTTTAAACGATGGGTATCAGTGTTTTATACCGGTGGGCGGGGATGGAACGGTTAACGAGGTGGCGCAGGCCATTGTGGGCAAAAGCGATGCTATTCTGGGAATGGTGTCAGCGGGTACAGGAAACGATTTTATTCAGATACTTGGTTTTTCTGACCTGTTCACGGACCGGGACTGGGATATACTGCTTGAAGGAAATATTATAGAAATGGATGTCGGGAAATGTAACGGTAATTATTTTCTCAATGGAATGGGGCTTGGGTTTGACGCTCAGGTCGCGGCTGAAAATTTTAAAGATACAGGAGAAGGTAAACAAGGAAGTGCACTGAGGTACTGGCGGCATATCATTAAGACGATTTTTTTATACAAAGAAAAAAACATGATAACAAAGACAAACGGCGAAACACATGAAACAAAATGTTTCATCAATACGGTTGCCAATGGCAGAAGGTTCGCAGGCGATTTTTTCCTTACACCAAAGGCAGTTGCCAATGACGGGCTGCTGGATGTCTGTATGATAGACGAGCTTTCTATTATGAAAAGGCTTGCCATACTTCTCAAAGTGCCAAAGGGAACGCATATCGAAGATCCAAAGGTCAATTACTACCAGACAGATAAACTGTTTATTGAATTTGATCATGATGTCCCCCATCATCTGGATGGCGAATTATTTTTCGCCAGTACATATGAAGTAAACATTTTGCCCAGAGCCGTGAAGATCATCTATAATCCGCATGGCAATCATTTTTTTAACAATAAATAGATGCTGTTATTATGAAGAAGTATATCGCTTTTTTTGATATTGACAATACCGTCATCAGCGCTACCAGCGGCAAAGTGATGGCAGCAAATGGATACCGGGAGGGACTTATCAGTAATTTGAACCTGATGGAAGGGCTTGTTCTTTCTCTGCTATACCGGTTCAAGCTGATGAAGTCGGAAAATGTTATAAAACTAATGGCGCGATGGCTTAAAGGGATTTCTGAAAAAGAAATATTAGATTTTAGTACCCGGCTCTTTGATGAACATCTAAAGGATAAGGTCCGTGAAAAGGCCCGTTTGGAAGTTGATTTTCATAATACAAATGGAGGGTTTACTGTCATCCTTTCTGCCACGACCCGGTATTTGAGCGAATTGATAAAACAGCACCTGGGTATGGGCGATATCATCTGCTCGGAGCTGGAAGTAATCGATGGGCATTATTCAGGGCTTCCCCTGGGAAACTATTGTTACGGAGCGGAAAAATTAAGACAGGCAGAAAAATACTGTGAGAAGCACGGATATGATCTTAAGGATGCCTATTATTACGGGGATTCAGCATCCGATATCCCCGTATTGGAAGTGGTAGGGCACCCTATGTGCGTAACCCCTGATAAGAAGCTTGAGAAGGTTGCTATGGAGAAAGGGTGGATTATCTGCAGATGGTAATAGGCCTTTGAAAACACTTTCTTTTATCCAATCTCTTTGTCAGGCTCAATCCCGCCTTGGCGGGCTTAATCCTCGAAATACACTGAGGTGGTAATTTTGATGGCTTCGTACAAAGTCGAATTCATTACGTTTTAGGTTTTAAGTGTTAAGTTTTAGGTTAGCCTTTGCCTTTTAAATCAGTTGCTTAAAACCTAACACCTAAAACTTAAAACCGAGTAAAAATTTGATTTTTTACTTTTTGCGAGATCATAAAATATAATATATGGCTAAACATACAAAATCGAATTCCATCAGTAAATCGCGACAGAAACTTCACGAAATTATTTTTGAAGCGGATACACCTGCGGGAAAGACATTTGATATTCTCCTCATCATCGGTATTGTCCTAAGCGTTTTGATGGTGATGCTGGATAGTGTCTCTGCTATTCAAAATTCATATGGAGACTTTCTATATGCTGCTGAGTGGTTTTTTACGATTCTCTTTACCATTGAATATATTTTGCGGCTGTACTGCGTGGGGCGTCCGATTCTTTACGCGCGAAGTTTTTTCGGGATTATTGATTTGCTGGCGATCCTTCCCACATATTTCAGCCTGTTTATCCCCGGCAGCCAATACTTTCTTGTGATTCGTCTTTTAAGGGTATTGAGAATCTTTCGTGTGCTGAAACTGGTTCAGTATCTTGGTGAGGCCAGACTTCTCATAGCTGCGCTGAGGGCAAGCAGGCGAAAGATCATTGTCTTTCTTTTTGCGGTTTTGACTTTGGTAATCATTTTTGGTTCGTTGATGTATTTCATTGAATCAAAGGAAAGCGGTTTTACGAGCATACCCAGAAGTATCTATTGGGCCATTGTAACGCTGACAACGGTTGGCTACGGAGATATTTTGCCCAAGACAGGTATGGGTCAGTTTCTGGCCGCCATGATTATGATACTGGGTTACGGGATTATCGCGATTCCAACAGGCATTGTTACCGTAGAAATGGCGACCGCATTCAATAAAAAGATTTCCACACAGGCATGTCCGGAGTGTGGTGCTGAAGGTCATGATGTTGACGCGACGTACTGTAAGCATTGTGGTGCGAAATTATAAAAAGAAGATGAAGGACGAGAGGCAAGAAGTAAATAGTGACGAGTAGGCAAAAGTATGTAGCCTAAGGATTTCAAATAAATGGCTGATATAAGATTTTGTCCTCATTGCGGCAGTAAGGTTTCAGCAAATAAAATAGATGGAGAATCCCGTTTATGCTGCGAATCCGAATCATGTAACTACGTATTCTGGAATAATCCCACGCCCATCGTTGGTGCGATTGTTGAACTCGGCAATGAAATTGTCCTGGTACAAAACAATGGATGGCCTGAGGGGATGTTTGGACTTGTTTCAGGGTTTCTTGAAGCGGGCGAAACCCCAGACGACTGTGTGCTTCGGGAGGTAAAGGAAGAACTCGGCCTGGAAGGGAGAATTGAAAGCTTTATTGGATATTATTCATTTCTTGAAATGAATCAATTGATACTGGCCTTTCATGTAAAAGCCCAGGGAGATATTACTATTGGTGATGAAATCGCTGATATAAAAAAAGTTAGCCCTGAAAAATTAAAACCCTGGCCTTTTGGCACAGGTCCTGCCGTAAGAGATTGGCTGGAAAATAGGGGGAACTGAAAAATTATGATCTTTTTTTCTTCTTTTTCTTAATTTTGTCTTTAAAAAGCCATTCTTTTGCGGCTTTGATCCCCTGCCCGAACCCTTCAAGAATTTTTTCCCCGTCTTGTGTTAAACGGTTCACCCTGAAATCTTTAGGCGGATAAATTACATCAATTTTGCTGTTTTTCCGTTCAAGATCATCGCGCAGTTTATTGTATTGCCGAAACCTGTTTAGGGCCTTGAGTAAAAACTGATGTTTGGGATCTTTATAATAGGCTTCATAAAGATTTTTAATCCAGAAAGATTCTTCCTTTTTCCTGTAACCTTTTTGCCTCGTGGTGATCACCAGAATCTCTTTTTCTTTAAATCCCATTTCAAGCGCCTTTTTATATGGGATGGGATCCAGCAGGGCGCCGTCGAGAAACTTATAATGTTTATATTTTACGAAGTTTCTGTATAGAAACGGGATGGCGGCAGTTGCCTTGAGTGCGGTCGGCACACTGTCCTCTTTTGAGTTGAGGTAAATGGTCTCAGGCGGATGATTTTCACGACAGTGGGTCGCAGTGATGAGTACTGGACATGAATTTTTTAATCGACGAAGGTTTAAGGGCTCATCTCCTTTGATGATCGTATCTATCATCCAGTCCAGATTCAGAATGTGTTGTTCAGGGCGGACAATATTGGAGATGCGAATAAAGTTACCTGTGAGCAGTTCAGTGAAAAACGCATCCCTGGCAAGATGTATCTGACCGGCCGCGTACGCGGTACCGGTTAATGCTCCGGCAGACGATCCGATGATAAGTTTCCATGGAAAGTAGCCCCTGTCCGTAAAGGCCTGCATTACCCCGGTTAAAAATATACCCCGCATGCCGCCGCCCTCAAGTACCAGCACTTTTTTTTGAGGAAAGGGTGACACTTTCTTGAACTTGAGCATTAACCAGTTAATGCTTTCCAGGCTGTCTTTAAAGTCTTTAAATCGTGTTTTTATGCTTATCATATTATATTTAACATTTTAAATTATATGGAATAAATAACATAATAGATATGGCTGAATGAAGCAAACATAAAAACGGGAAATGTATCTTCGGTATCCATAATCTGTTTCGTTTCCAGCTTTACAATATTTGCCTGTACTGATATGCAAGATTCAGGCAATATAAAAGAAAACATTCTTAGAGATTCTGTTCAAAATTCTTTGGCTTATCTTAACAGAGGAAAATAACTATGCAGAATATAAGGTTTATTATCAATAAAATCACCCATTTTATCACAACAGATATATGGCGGATCCGCGTAAATGACCTGCCTATTGGCAAATCATTTTTAATAAATCAGTTAAGGATAATTATTCTTGCGTCACGTGGTTTTTTTGAAGATAAATGTATGCTCAGGGCGTCATCATTGACTTTTTATTCTCTGCTTTCCATTGTTCCCGTAGCTGCCATGGCTTTCGGTATTGCCAAGGGTTTTGGATTTGATAAGCTGCTTGAAAAACAGCTTTATGAAAAACTGCCTGTTCAGGAGGAAGTGCTGAATCAGGTTGTTACTTTTTCAAATTCCATGCTGGAAAATACAAAGGGCGGCATAATCGCCGGGTTGGGTCTGGTGCTTCTTTTCTGGT
This sequence comes from Deltaproteobacteria bacterium, assembly GCA_019309685.1. Lineage (GTDB taxonomy): Bacteria > Desulfobacterota > Desulfobacteria > Desulfobacterales > JAABPS01 > JAABPS01. The sequence goes on along the minus strand of JAFDFT010000004.1, from coordinate 29,992 downwards.
CAGTGATAAAGGTCCTGGGGCACATTGAGGGTTCATTTAATGATATTTGGGAGATAAAAGAATCGCGAGCATTTGGCAGGAAATTCAGCGACTATCTTTCAACCATGATGATCGGCCCTGTTCTTATGTTTATGTCCAGCAGTGTCACGGTCTTTATTACAACGCAGGTGACAAATATTACAGACAAAGTCGCCCTAATAGGTTTTTTCAGCCCTGTTATATTGCTTGTTCTAAAATTGTTGCCGTATTGTCTTATCTGGGTACTTTTTACCATCGTTTATATTTTGATGCCGAATACTAAAGTTAATTTTCGATCCGGTGCAATCGCAGGTGTGATCGCCGGGACCATCTACGTAATTGCCCAATGGGCGTATATCTATTTTCAAATTGGGATTGGTAGAAACAATGCTATTTATGGCGGTTTTGCAGCATTTCCATTGTTTCTGGTATGGCTGCAGATTAGTTGGCTGATTGTTCTTTTTGGCGCAGAAATTTCGTTTGCCAGCCAAAATGTTGATACGTATGAATTTGAACCTGATTGCCTGCAAACAAGCCTTTCCTTTAAAAAACTTATTTCTCTTCAAATTGCTCATCTATTGGTAAAAAATTTTTCAAAGGGAGAAAAACCATTAACGGCTGAGCAGGTCTCACACATACTGGAAGTTCCTATACGATTGGTGCGTGAAATACTCTATGAACTGGTTGAAAGCGGTGTTATTAGCGACACGCGGACGAAAAAATATAAGGAACTGGCGTATCAGCCTGCACGCGATATCAGTATTCTTACAGTGACATTTGTGCTGGAGGCATTGGAGCACAGAGGGACTGATACTATTCCAGTCGCACAGACTCAGGAATTAGAGCGATTGTCCGAAACCCTACAGGCATTTGCCGACACAACCCGGAAACTGCCTTCCAATAAACTTTTAAAAGATATATAAGAGATTTGAGGCTAGAGGCAAGAGGCGAATCGCAAATAGTGACGAGTGAATTTAATAGTAAATAGTAAATTGTGACGAGTAAATAGTTACGAATCAGAAGACAATTTTTGTATAGTTTTTAACTATTCACTATTTTCTTGTTTGCTATTTACTTGTCACGCTTTAGGATTTAGCAAAGAAGAACTGGCTATTTTTTGTTTATAGCAAGGTAAGATATAGTAAAAAAATATTATGGATCAACTGAACCATATTGCCGGTATTATCGCCCTTACAATGGGTGTGGCGTGGGCCAGTGGGATCAATCTGTATGCTGCCATTGCCATGCTGGGGATTCTTGGTATTTCGGAAAATATTGTATTGCCGCCGGGTTTACAGATTCTCGCGAATCCGCCTGTTATCATTGCGGCAGTATTTATGTATTTTGTTGAATTTGCGGCAGACAAGATACCCGGAGTGGATACGGGCTGGGACGGCATCCATACCTTTATCCGCATCCCTGCGGGAGCAATACTGGCCGCGGGCGCGGTTGGAGACGTGAACCCGGCTATCTCCCTTACTGCGGCCATCATCGGAGGCGGCATGGCAACAGGCGCGCATATCACCAAGGCGGGTACGCGGGTTATCATCAACGCATCTCCTGAACCTGTCAGCAACTGGACTGCATCCATCACTGAAGATATTGCTGTTATCGGCGGGCTTTGGGCCGCTCTTTACCACCCCTGGGTTTTCCTGGGGCTGCTTATTCTTTTCATCATCACAATGGCCTGGGCGATTCCCAGGATCTGGCGCGGGATTAAGGGGATTTTTGAGGTCATTGTCAACTTTTTCAAACGGAAAAAGCCTGATTCATCAAAGCAGATCGAGCAGAAAAATATAAATAATGGATAATTTGCTATTTGGTATGTGAAGGCATTTTTGCTGAACTCCAGTATATGAGAACTCGAAAATAAATCCGTTACAGGAGGTGGATATAATGGATTTAACTGCAATATGCGGTGATAATTGTTTTTACTGCCCTAGATATATCGCAACAAAAACTAGAAGTGTTGAGGAGTTAGAAAATGTCAAAAAATTATGGGTTCGTCTTGGTTTAAGAGAGCTGGATTTTCCTGTTCAAGACATGGCGTGTTATGGGTGTAAGCCTGAAAATAAATGCGCTTATATGAATCTTCGTGTATGCGTTCAAGAAAAGGGGGTAAAGAATTGCGGTTTTTGTAATGAATATCCTTGTGAACTAATCAATACAGTGTTTGAACAGTCAGAGAAATTAAGATTTCATGCCGGCAATGTGTGCACACAGGAAGAAATGCATTTGCTGTATAAAGCATTCTTCTCTAAAAAAGAATATTTTGATAAGATTCATCAAAAGCATAAAGAATAATCATGAAAAATAAATAGCTGTTCAATTAGAGTTTGGCAACAACCAGATATATCAAGTTTTTTACCATGGCTACAAGGTAAAGACGATATAACCTTTTGCAGCCTTTCAATACCTGCTAAAGTTCAAAAGACTGGAGAAAAAAGAATAAAAATTACAATCTGTTGACGAACGTATAGTATTTTCCTGCTTGACTCAAAGGCGGCTTTTCATTATGCTCAAATAAAAATCTGCTAAATGAGAAAGGAGGTTCGCATGGCAGTTATTTCAATCTCACGGCATTTTGGTTCCGGCGGAAAGACCCTGGGCGAAATGGTTGCGAAAAAGCTGAATTATACGTTTGTTGATAATGAGGTTATTCAACTGGTCTCAATCGAAGCCAAAGTTTCCGCGGCGTCAATAGATAGCCATGAAATGGATACCAGAGGTATTTTCAAGAGATTTGTTTCAAAAGTTACATCGAAAGGCCTGCGAAGTCTTACTCCCAGTTCTGATGAGGAAATTATTGAAGAAGAGATCTATGTTGATCTGCTTGAAAAAATTATTCGCGATATTGCGGATGAAGGCAATGCGGTTATTATGGGACGGGGCAGTCAATATTTTTTAAAGGATTATGATGATGTATACAGAATACTCATGGTTGCCAACAGGGAAGATCGTGTAAAATTTATGGAAAAAAAGTACAACCTGTCACGCCGGGACGCCGCAAAAGCTGTAAATATAGATGATTTAAAAAGAGCGAACCTTTATCGAAGGCTCGGAAAAACTGACTATGATGATCACAATCCTTATCATCTTGTTTTGAATATGAGCAAGGTTGATATGGATAAAGCATGTGAGCTTGTATGTGAATTGGTAGAATAGGATGACTTCGTAAAAAGTCCAATTTCAGCGTTGCACTGCATACCTCGTCATTGCAACGTACTTAAAAGTACGCCTCATTCCTCGGGGTTTGCGACGCCTTGAACTTAAACTTTTTACTTTATCATCACTCACTTTTGCGAGATCATCAATAATATTGAGGAATTACCTGTTTTTGTAGTTACTACCTGCCTTTTCAATGAACGGGGGAATTGAATATTGGCTGATCACGAACAGGGAAATCAAAGCAAAGACCCACTCCAGCCGCTTGTCGGGCCTGCCACATCAGCGTATCTGCAAATCAAAAAAATTTTCCAGCTATTTCTACTGCCTGTATTCATCACCTTTTTTATTCTATTTGGTATCTGGCTGCTCCTATCCGGAAGGTTCGATCTGTTTCATATTTCCCTTGGTGTGATATCTTGCATGATCATTTCATTTTATTCCTGTGATCTGCTTTTTTCACAACCGGTGAATAGACGAATACCATTGGTATGGTTCAGGTTTATAAAATATATTCCATGGCTATTGTATCAGATTTTTCTCGCCAATATACATGTGATGCGCCTTGTATTGCATCCCCAAATGATGGAGCTTATTGATCCTAAGATAATTACTTTCAAAAGCAGGCTTAAAAGCGATATGTCGCTTGTCACATTCGCAAATTCCATTACACTTACACCGGGAACAATAACCGTGTACGTGTCTGTGTACGGAGATTTCAGAGTCCATATCATTGACCAGGCGTCAGGGCAGGCGCTCCCTGGCGAGATGGAGGAAAGGATAGCCAGGGCTTTTGGTGAATAATGAATAGTATATTTCTTTACGCTTCAATATATTTGTGTCTCGTAATGGCATTTTCACTTTACAGAGCAGTTGCCGGCCCAACTGTTTTGGATCGATTAATAGGCGTGAATGCTATTGGAAGTAAAACAACCGCACTTCTGGTGCTAATTGGACTGATGTATAAACGGGTTGATATGTTTGTTGATATCGCGCTGGCTTATGCCATGTTAAACTTTATAGCGGTGCTGGCGGCTTCAAGATATTTTCAAAAGAAAAAAGGCTTGTACGACGAAGCAGATCGAAGATAGGTGTTATGCCATTTCCAAGAGCCTGAGCGTGGTTTTGGGTTTTAAATGACAGGAGTAAAAGTGTTATGATGGACGTAATCGCGGTGATACTTCTTTTCTGCGGCCTCTTCTTTTTTACAGGCGGCGCTGTGGGTATTATTCGGTTTCCGGATTTTTATTCCCGGCTCCATCCGGCAGGCAAACTGGACACTGCGGGCCTGTTAATGGCCATGGCAGGTATGGCGCTGCACACAATTCATGATCTGTCTATGAGTTCTTTGTTTACCGGCTTTAAGATTTTATTAATCGTTGTATTTGTTTTTATAACAAGCCCCACGGCAACCCATGCTATTATTGACGCGGGGGTGAGGGCGGGGCTCAGACCCTGGACAAAAAAAGAAAAGGAAGAACATCCATGAGCTGGCAGCTGGATCTTATCGTGCTGACAATGGTTGTTATTTGCGGCATTGCTGCAATAAATATTCGGGACCTCCTTGGCGCGGGTATTTTGTTTGGCGCTTATAGCTTTATGATGTGTCTGTTGTGGGCGGTGATGGGAGCTGTGGATGTGGCATTTACAGAGGCATCCGTTGGCGCCGGGGTCAGTACTGTGCTGTTTGTGGCAGCGGTTTTTCGAACAACAAGGAGAACAAAAGATTGAGGATATTGGGCTTAGTCATTGTCATTTTATGCGGGTCTATACTTATATATCATACATCCGATTTTCCTGACTGGGGACATCCGGCATCTCCCGCAAGTACACATGTATCTCCGTATTACATTGAAAAAGCTTTGGATGACACAGCAGTCCCCAACATTGTCACTGCCGTACTGGCCGATTACCGCGGTTATGATACCATGTTTGAAACAACGGTTATTTTTTGTGCCGGTATCGCCTGTTTTTTTCTTCTTAGAATCACAAGAAGGATGGAGCCCTCAGTAACACTTTACCGACATCTCCCTACAGGGATAACACTTCGGATTGAAAAGGGGGGGAAGGAGCCGGACGATTCAAATATTTTTAAGCGAATCGATACCCAATGGGTACCCTATGATCTGATCATAAATACAACCTGCCGCATGGTTATTCCTTTTATCCAGTTATTTGCTTTGTATGTCATCTCCCATGGGCACCATAGCCCCGGAGGGGGATTTCAGGGAGGTGTTATACTTGGTGCTTCAGTCATTTTATTCGCTATTTCAACAGATTTGAGAACTGCGATTAGTAGAATGAGCGAGAGGCTAGGTGCGTTTCTTAGCGCGACGGGTGTTTTTATTTACGCTGGAGCCGGTGCTCTTTGTCTTGTCCTTGGGGCGAATTTTCTTGATTACAGTGCTCTCGCACCTGTTTTGAATGTGAATTCAGTCATGGCAAGATCTCATGGAATACTGATTGTGGAAATTGGTGTGGGACTCGCTGTGATGGCTGTCATGATATGGATATACTATAACCTTTCTTCTGCCGGCAGGCATGATGAAGGTTTGTAATCCCGCCTATAGCGGGACGGTGTTGCGCTGCATCCTGAGTTCATTCGACGTACTATAAGTACGACTTATTTCTCAGTATTTGCGTCGTTTGTTGGAGCAAAGCGGAAATCCCGCTATAGGCGGGAAACTTGAACTTTTCACTTTACCACCACAATTTTGACTTTATACGAGACAGTCATAATGACCCTTTAAAACAATATTGATTAATGAATGAAATTTTAACGACAATTATTTCAAAGTATAACTATTGGGGCTTTATCTTATTGATGATGATTGGTCTTTACGCCATGATGGTCAAGAAAAACTTAGTAAAAAAGATCATTGGTATGAATATTTTCCAGACTGGTATTATTTTGTTTTATGTTTCTATTGGGGTAAAAAAGGGAGCGACTATCCCGATCATATCTCATGGTCATGGCAAAGAAAAGCATGTCATTCACGCTGCTGAATATATTAATCCTTTGCCGCATGTTCTCATGCTGACAGCCATTGTCGTATCAGTGGCGACTCTCGGTGTAGCATTGGCACTGGCCATAAAAGTGTATCGTGAATACGACACGCTCGAAGAAGATGAGATCAATAAAAAGATCAGAGATCAGGCAAAATAAAACAATGGCCAGTGGTTTCAGAAAAGGGGCGAGTGGTTAAAGACTTTATTTCTTAAACGTATGGTCGATTTTTTTAATCATTTCATGATAGATTTTATATTTAGATATCTAAAAATTAAATCTAACAATGAGTGAGCACTTTCCAGCACTTGTCATTATCGTTCCGCTTATTTCGGCTTTTCTTATTTCAGCTACAGGCTGGCTGAATAAAAGGCTGTGCTTTCCTATTGCCGTTTTTTCTCTGACAGTTTCTCTTTTTGCATCCATTGGCGTGTTGATGATGGTTTTAGAGAATGGTACCGTTCAATATAGACTTGGCGGCTGGGCACCTCCATGGGGGATTGAATACCGGATAGATCATTTAAACAGTCTGGTTCTTGTTGTTATCTCTGCGGTTGCGGTTTTAAATATTGTAACGACTCACAAGCCGGTTCAGCAGGATTTTTCGGGTAAGGAAGGGCCTTTTTATGCGCTGTATGTCCTTTTTGTGACCGGACTGTCCGGCATTGTTGTGACCGGTGACGCGTTTAATTTATATGTATTGCTTGAAATTGCATCGCTTACCGGTTACGCGCTTATTGGCCTTGGGAAGGATAGGGCAGCTTTATCAAGTCTGAACTATCTTATTATGGGAACCATTGGTGCCAGCTTCTACCTGTTGGGAATTGGATATATCTATCTTGTGACCGGGTCATTGAATATAGCCGATATCGCGAACCTGCTTCCAGATATCTATGATTCCGGGGTGGTCCTATTCGCGTTTATTTTTTGCATGATCGGTCTTTTTATAAAGATGGCGTTTTTCCCTTTGCACGCGTGGCTGCCCAACGCATATTCGTACGCCCAATCATCAGCCGTCAGCTTGATCGCACCGCTGACTACCAAGGTAATGATTTACGTGATGATACGCGTTACATTGTACTTGTTTACGCCTCAATTTTCGTTTGTATTTCTAAACATATCAAAACCCATGGTATGGCTTTCGGTTCTTGCTATCGTCATGGGATCTCTATTTGCGTTATCACAAAAAAGTCTGAAAAAGATGCTCACCTATATCATTGTTGCCGAGGTTGGGTATATGGTTGGTGGACTGTGGTTGGGAAACCGCCAGGGAATTACCGGGTCGATTCTGCATATTGTCAATGATGCGGCAATGACCCTGTGTTTGTTTCTTGCCGCAGGCAATATTTTGTACATGCTAAAAAGCGATTCGTTTGAAGATATGAAGGGTCTGTTTGTCAAAATGCCATTTACTATGGCAGCATTTACAGCAGGGGCGTTGTCGATTATAGGTGTGCCGCCGTTTTGCGGGTTTTTTAGCAAATGGTACCTTATTTCAGGGGGTATTGCCGCGGGGGAATTTGGTTTTGTGGGTGCGCTCATTTTCAGCAGTCTTGTTAATGTTGTGCTCTTTTTCAGGGTTATCGAGATCGGCTATTATGAGCCTTTTACGAATCATCCTAACGCGCATCAAAAAGATGAAGAGACACTATTTAACGAAGCGCCAAGAGATATGCTGGTGCCACTCCTCATGGCAGCGATACTGCTCCTTGCGCTTGGGATATTTACCGGACATATTGTGACAGCGATCATCCAGTTCGCTATACCAACAGGGATCATATAAGATCAGATAGAATGGAAACAATTTTATCCATAAAACCATTATTGGCAATACTTGTATCAGTTACCGCTGTACCGTTTATCGTGTTCAGTAAAAGACCTAATATTCGTGAAGTCTGGACGTTTATAGCGGCTATTGCCAAGTTTTTAATAGTTGTTTCCATGATTCCTGTCATCCTTTCAGGTAAAGAAATTATTTTCACGCTGGTTGATATTTTTTCAGGTGTATCCATAGGTTTTAGAGTTGATTCTTTAGGGCTTCTCTTTGCCATTGTGTCTTCATTTCTATGGATTATTACATCAGCCTATTCCATCGGGTACATGCGGGGACTCAATGAGCACAGCCAGACGCGGTATTTTAGTTTTTTTGCACTGTCTCTATCCGCGACCATGGGCGTGGCTTTTTCTTCAAACCTTTTCACGCTTTATTTGTTTTACGAAATGTTATCGTTTTCTACGTATCCGCTGGTGACCCACCATCAGGATATGGAAGCTCGACGTTCGGGTAGAAAATACCTGCTTTATATTGTTGGTTTATCCATTGGATTTGTCCTTCCTTGCATGCTGGTAATTTACAATATGACCGGAACCCTGGAATTTACAAAATCTGGATTTTTATCGATGGACGTATCTCCAGCACTGATAGCGGCTCTTTTGGTTATCATGCTTTTTGGATTTGCCAAGGCAGCCATCATGCCTTTTCATTCATGGCTTCCGGCTGCCATGGTTGCTCCCACGCCGGTTAGCGCGCTTCTTCATGCTGTGGCGGTGGTAAAGGTCGGTGTGTTTTGTGTGATTCGTGTCATCACGGGCGTGTTTGGCGTTGAGCTGCTTTCTAATTCTCATCTGAATATTATTGTTTGTGTTATTGCCTCATTTACCATTATTACGGCTTCGTGTATCGCCCTATCGCAGGATGGATTGAAACGGCGTCTGGCTTTTTCTACCATCGGGCAGCTATCGTATATTGTCCTTGGCGCGGCACTTCTGTCACCCAGAGGATTTGTTGGCGGTATCCTTCATATTGCCATGCATGCGTTTGGCAAAATCACTCTCTTTTTTTGCGCGGGCGCTATTTTTGTTGCCACAGGCATAAAAAATATCAGCCAGATGGATGGTATTGGAAAAAGAATGCCTATCACCATGGCCGCGTTTTTTATCGGCTCTTTAAGCGTTATCGGGCTGCCGCCCTGCGGCGGATTTATTAGTAAATGGCATTTAGTACTGGGGACACTTGATGCCGGCCAATTGGCATTATTGGCCGTGATACTGGTCAGCTCGCTGTTGAATGCCGCTTATTTTTTTCCAATTGTTTACAGTGCTTTTTTTAACCAATCGAAGGAAACCCGTGTTAGTAACAGAATTGATGAAGCGCCGATCTGGTGTTTAATTCCAATATGTATAACGGCGATCGGATCGATCGTTCTTTTTTTCCATCCGGAACCGTTTCTTTCTTTGGCTCAGATGGCTGCAGAAAGTATATTTATCAAGTAAGGAATATCGCTAATGAAGATAAAATGGCTTGGAAAATCAAAAGAGATTCGACGGCTTCTTATTATATTTTACTCGTTTCTTTTTCTTTTATTTTTCATTGAATTTTTTGTTCATAAACATGCTGAGTTATTTTTGGAAGGCCTGCTTTTCTTTTTTCCAATATACGGAATTTTTTCCTGCATTCTGGTTTTTGGCGCGGCAATTATAGTGAGCAAAATTTTAAAAAGAAATTCGGATTATTATGAGCGATAACATTTCTCCAGCGTTTATCATTATTATTGGGGCATTTTTTGTCCCTCTTTTAAAAGGAAAGATAAAATCCGTGTATCTGCTTTTTCTTCCTGTTTTGGCTTTTTTCTTTATAATAAGCTGGCCTGAGGGAAAGCACAGTGTGTTTCACTTCATGGGATATGAGCTTATATTTGGAAACGTTGACAGGCTTTCACTTGTTTTTGGTTATATATTTTCAATAGCGCTTTTTATCGGCATGTTGTTTTCATTAAATGTTGATGATGATCTTCAGCACGTATCATCATTTGTGTATGCGGGGGGAGCGCTTGGCGTAACTTTTGCTGGAGATGTGTTCAGCCTCTATATTTTCTGGGAACTGATGGCTATCAGCTCAACCTTTCTTATCCTGGCGCGAAGAACGAAAGCTTCGCAAGCAGCAGCATTCAGATACATTCTCGTGCATGTATTTGGCGGGTTATGTCTTTTGGCTGGAATCGTTTTACACGTTCACCATACAGGAACAACTGAAATCAGCGTAATGCAGCTCAAAGGGCTGGCATCCTATTTGATCTTTGTTGGAATTGCCGTCAATGCTGCCGTCTATCCGCTGCATCCATGGTTAAAAGACGCCTATCCGGAAGCAACGGTAACGGGCGCTGTATTTTTAAGCGCATTTACAACAAAAAGTGCGGTTTATCTCATGGTGAGGATTTTCCCGGGAGCTGAACTGCTCATATGGCTGGGGGCTGCCATGGCCGTTATCCCCATCATCTACGCAATCGTTGAAGACGATATCAGAAGGATTATCGCCTACAGCCTAATCAGTCAGGGCGGTTTTATGATGTGCGGTATCGGTATTGGGACACCGCTGGCATTAAATGGGACAATTTCCCATGCGTTTTGCTGTATTCTTTATACAGCGCTTCTTTTCATGGCTACAGGTTCTGTCATTCAGATGACCGGCAGATCAAAATGTACGGAGCTTGGCGGGCTCTATAAAACCATGCCGCTGACATGTATTTTTTGTATTATTGGCGCGGCATCGATTTCCGCTTTACCTCTATTTTGCGGTTTTATCAGCAAATCAATGGTTATTTCCGCCTCTTCACACGAAAAAATGCCCATCATCTGGCTGCTGTTGCAATGCGCTTCAGCATGCGCTTGTTTTCATGCAGGGATTAAAGTCCCTTTTTTTACCTTTTTCGGGAAAAAGCCTGAAATCAAATCACAAGAGCCGCCAATCAATATGCTCCTTGCCATGGGGATAACAGCGTTTCTATGTATTTTGATCGCTGTATTTTATAAAAGTTTGTATCAAATCCTCCCTCATCCTGTCACTTATGAGCCGTATACAATGGCTCATATCATCGGACAATTTCAGGTTGTCCTTTTCGGCGCATTCGCGTTTTATATCGTGTTTGTTTCAGGATACTACCCGGAAATGGCAGGCGTTCTTCTTTTGGATACAGATTGGTTCTACCGAAAAGGTGGCATGTTTTTTTACTATGCGATGGATAAGATGTTAAATGGCATGAACAGGATGTGTGATAAATATATATCCACGAAACTTCCGTTTATTGTAAGCCGACTGGCCAAAAATACACCTGCAAAGCTCATCATTGTTTTGATAACCCCCATACAGGTTATTATGGGTTCAGGAAAAGATGCACTGAAAGCAACTCAAAAGAAAGTTTATCGTACTTTTGAAACATGCTCTACGCCTATCGGAATGAGTGTTGCTGCTGCATCACTATTTATTATCATGCTCTTTTTCATGAGTTAAGGCGAAAGGAATCTATCATGGTGACGATAAAAGACCTTAAAGCGATTGTAATTCTCGGATTTTTAACAGACGACATGATTGATAAATTTTTGCCAATAACTGAATCCCTCAAATTCGATGAAGGTGAAGTTGTTTTTCGAGAAGGTGAAAACGCTGAAAGGTTTTACATGGTAAGAAGGGGGAAGATACTTCTTGAACAGCGGATTTCTGAAAAAATTACTATTTCTATGGGGACTGTCAAACCCGGATATGCATTTGGATGGTCTGCCATGCTCGGAGGCACTACATATACATCAGACGCGGTTTGTGCAGAAAGGAGCGAGGTTTTTTCTGTAAATGGGATAGAGCTTACAAGACTTTTAGATAAAGACCCATCCATGGGGTATAGAATGACCCAAAGGGTGCTTAGAATTATTAAAAAGAGGTTGGAGATCAGGACGGAGCAATTCTTGCGAGCGATAAAAGATCATCCTGACATACAGCACCTGGTGGAAAAATAACTCTTTTTCCCCATTATATTTAGTTATAAAGCGACCCTGTCCTTGTACTTTTCAATCGTAAATTTATGTAGCTGAATGATTGTTATCTGAATCTTGCATGAAAATTGATGAGAATCTTTTTAGATGAGTTATAATAATAGTTCCGGCAAAATTCAGATATTATCCTCTTGCAAAACGTGTTTCTTCTTTTAGTAAATTCAGGTTAACGCTTAACTTTAAGTTAACATTGACATTTTCTTTATATTGTCTTAATACAGCGGCAACTCTCTTTTCAGGAGGATACTGCTATTCATACAATTGCCACAACAAATGAGATGCAGGCATATGCCAATCGCCTGATATCCCGGAAAAAATCGATTGCCTTTGTACCGACTATGGGATTTTTACATGAGGGGCATCTTTCGCTTATGAGGGAAGGGCGAAAGCGCGGTGATGTCCTGGTGGTCAGTATCTTTGTCAATCCCACACAATTCGGAGAAGGGGAGGATTTTGATTCTTATCCAAAAGACTTGGAAAGAGATCTCGAACTTGCCCGTAAAGAAAATGTGGATGTGGTTTTTACCCCTGATAAAGTAAGTCTATATGAAAATGGATTCCAGACGTATGTAAACCTTGAAAAGCTTCCGAAGCATCTTTGCGGGATTTCAAGGCCGATATTTTTCCAGGGTGTCGCGACGGTGGTAACAAAGCTTTTTAACATTGTAAAACCCAGTGTCGCGATATTTGGACAGAAAGATTATCAGCAGCTGGCGGTAATAAAAAGGATGGTCCGTGATTTGAATTTCGATATTGAAATCGTAGGTGCGCCGACTGTCAGGGAGCCTGATGGGCTTGCCATGAGTTCACGGAACAATTATCTTAAACCGGAGGAGAGACTCGCGGCGCTTTCCCTTTTTGAATCATTAAGTAAGGCTCAAAACCTTTGTGCTGAAGGTGTTTTGGATTCGGATAGAATTATTAATGAAGTGAAGAAATTGATACACTCCCATAAGGATAGCAAGATAGATTATATTTCGATCTGTGATCCTGATACGCTGGAAGATATCAAAACAATAGAGAGCCCTGTGGTAATGGCCCTGGCTGTCAAAGTTGGAAAGACGCGTTTGATAGACAACATGATAATAAATTATTAAAAAGATAAAAAATATATAAAGTGAAGGAGTAAATTTATGAATGATCAAAAATTTTTATTCACATCCGAATCTGTTACGGAAGGTCATCCTGACAAAGTAGCGGATGCCATATCTGATTCCATACTGGATGCGATCATTGCACAGGACAAAAAATGCAGAGTTGCCTGTGAGACCCTTGTTACCACGGGCATTGCTTTTATTGCCGGGGAAATTACGACTGAGTGTTACGTGGATATGCCTCAGATCGTTCGCGACACCATAAAAGATATAGGATATCATTCTTCTCAAATGGGTTTTGATTGGCAGACGTGTTCCGTTATTACAAGCATCGACCATCAATCTCCGGATATAGCCCAGGGCGTAAATGTGGGTGAAGGGTTATTCAAAGATCAGGGAGCGGGTGACCAGGGTCTTATGTTTGGATTTGCGTCTGATGAAACACCTGAATTGATGCCCATGCCTATAATGTTTGCGCATAAGCTCGTTAACCGGCTGTCAACCGTCAGAAATAACAATTCCCTTAATTTTTTAAGACCTGACGGGAAGTCTCAAGTAACTATTGAGTATGAAAACGGCACTCCAAAGCGGGTAGATACGGTCGTTTTATCCGCCCAGCATAAACCGGATGTTACATATGACGAAATAAAAGAGGGCCTGATTGAAGAAGTGATAAAAAAAGTTATTCCCAAGGACATGACAGATGGTGACACACGTTATTTCATCAATCCAACAGGGAAATTTGTTGTTGGCGGTCCCATGGGAGACTGCGGTCTTACCGGGCGAAAAATTATTGTTGATACGTATGGTGGTCAGGGGAGCCATGGCGGAGGATGTTTCTCAGGCAAAGATCCTTCCAAGGTGGATCGCAGTGCGTCATATATGGGAAGACATATCGCAAAAAATATTGTTGCATCCGGTATTTCTAAAAAATGTGAGGTGCAGATTGCTTACGCGATTGGTGTGGCGGAACCTGTTTCTGTGATGGTAGACCTTATGGGGACCGGTGCCATTCCGGAAAACCGTGCAACAGAAATTGTAAAAGATGTTTTTGATCTGAGGCCTGCCGCCATCATTGAATATCTTGATCTTTTACGTCCGATATATCGAAAGACCTCAGCATACGGTCATTTTGGACGCAGTGAACCTGAATTTGCCTGGGAAAAAACAAATAAAGCAGAGGAAATTAAAGAAAAAGCAGGTGTTTAAAAGACTCGAATTAAAAAAATGTTAGCCGTTTAAATTGTTATTTTTAGCGGTTTGCTTTTTTAGTTCATCGATGACAATGATTACCCGGCATTTTTTCAAAAAGGTCAGGTGCTCGGGTTTGCTTCGAAGTATCAGCGCATCTGAATTGCTGATAATAATATTTGTATGTACTGCCCCCTCGGTTCGTAAGCCCTTTACTATTAAAGGATTGGCGCCAACCCTTGGGTTTTGTTTTGCTCTTTGAATCTCTTTTTCATATTCGCTGGTTCCATATTGAACAGCGGACTCACGACTCATAAAGGCCGGCCCAAAGACCTTTCGGCCATTTTCGTCCAGGACGACGGGAACCATTGATGGGGTAGTATTCATCCCCGTGGCATCGATTATCAAGCCTGTAAAGAAATCCTTTTTTTCTTTTGGGTATATAGGTCCGGATTTTGGTGAAGAGGATGGGTCGTTTTTCTGTGAGGACTTGACCACTTTGATATCATCGATCTGTTTGATATCTTCCGGCAGCACAAGCTGGGCAAATCCGCCACGTAAAGCCATTTGAACTGTAATTTCAACTTTTCCGTCTGTTAGATATTTTTGCTCGATTATTTTGGCATCTTTGACCATGTGACCTATTTTTTCTATGATGACTTTGTTCTTCGTGCCGAGGCTGTCTACCTTTATTTCACTATTAATTTTTATTGTTTTTACGACATCCAAAAGCTCGTCGAGTGCTGTACGCGTTGCCGCGGCTAATGCTTCCTGACGATTTAGTGGTATATTAAAGTCTCTATTGTCAGGGATGTTAATGCCGGTGGCTTGAATAATTCCTTTTGTCCAATTAATGCTTCCGCCATTAATTTTTTCAATAAGATCCGGTAATTTTTCACACTCTACGGAAGAATAGATTGCAATTAATCCAACCAGGCACATAAAAAATGTGAATCGATTTTTCACAATGTTGTATCCTATTAATTTCAATAGTTGATTTTTCTAATTTGTATATTGTAAGATTCAACATAAGTCAATATTAGGATCATTGACATTTTCTCGCGATGAAATTATTGGCTATAAGAACGCCTCAAACATGCTGAGTGAGATTTCGTATAAATTATAATACCTATCGATGAATAAAGGAGGGTTTTTATGGATTGGGGAATGAAAAATCGATTGTCGCGTCTCATAAAATCTGATGGTCATTGTATGTTTTTACCCATCGACCATGGATACTTTCAAGGGCCTACCCGGAAGCTGGAAAAACCCGGTGAAACCATTAAACCGCTGGTTTCTTATGCGGATGGATTATTTGTTACACGTGGCGTTTTGCGAGCGTGCGTGGACCCCGCAAACAGTCCCCCGCTTATTTTGAGAATGTCAGGCGGTACTAGTGTTGTGGGAAAGGATCTTGCCAATGAAGCGATTACAACATCCATCGAAGAAGCCATCCGTCTCAATGTGGCAGCTGTTGGGATGTCCATTTTTATAGGAAGCGATTATGAACATGAATCGCTTGTGAATTTAGGAGAGCTGGTAAATGTATGTGAAGATTACGGAATTCCTGTTATGGCCGTCACTGCCGTGGGAAAGGAACTGGAAAAAAGAGACGCCAGGTATCTTTCTTTATGCTGTAGAATTGCCGCGGAATTTGGCGCAAAGGTAGTAAAAACGTACTGGTGCGAGAATCTCGATAAAGTTGTGAATGGATGTCCTGTGCCGATTGTGATGGCAGGGGGGCCAAAGTGTGATACTGAGCTGGAGGTTTTTGAATTTGTTCATGATGGTATGCAAAAGGGCGCAATTGGCCTTAACCTAGGCCGGAACGTATGGCAGCATGATCATCCGGTGGCTATGATGAAGGCGTTGCGGTCAATTATACATGAAGATGCTTCAGTGAAAGACGCACAGGATATATTTGCGGAAGAAGCAGGGGCCTGAATCTTGCATGAAAATTGATGAGAATTTTTTCAATAAGTCATTATAATAGTTCCAGCATTATTTTTACATTGAAGCATTTTACCCATATGGTAAAAAAGGAGTATCTATCTATTTTCACATCAATTTTCGCCCGTTGGCTTTCGCTTTTAGAGCTATATTCTAACAAGATGGGCGAACCGGAGGCTTCCATATGCGGCGTTTCTAAGGGTTCGTAATAGTGCACTATGGCTTCACCCTTAGATGTATCGCCTTGTTGAGCGCAAGCGAAATCCCGTTTGCGGGGCATATGAAAACCTCCAATTCGTGCAAAATTCAGGAGGGAAATCGTAGAATTTTAAATGATAAATCTATTTAAAAAAAAGGATGCAAAGGCATTCGTAAAAAAGCATGCCTTTCTCCCAGGGGCACTGGCATTAAGGATCTATACATCCCGCCTGATAGGTGCTAATAGCGATTTGGTTCTTCATGGTGGCGGAAATACTTCCGTGAAATTAATGTCTAAAAATATTCTGGGAGAAAAGAAAGACGTTATTTTTGTTAAAGGCAGCGGAATGGATCTGTCAACAATCGGGCCGGATGGATTCGTTGGGTTGAATATGGAACCGCTGCGAAGACTCAGGAATGTAAAAGATCTTGCTGATGAAGTGATGCAGAACCAACTGAGAATCCATCGAATTGATGCTTCGGCGCCGGATCCATCAGTAGAAGCTTTGCTGCATATTTTTCTTCCCCATACATATATTGACCATACGCACGCTGACAGCATTCTTATTCTTACCAATCAAAAGAATGGGAAGCGTATCGTCAAAGAAGCGCTTGGGGATAAGGTGCCCGTCATTTCTTATATTCTGTCCGGTCTTCCTTTGGCAAAGGCGATGATAAATCAATATAAAAAAAATCCGGATATTGAAGCTATTGTAGTGATGAATCATGGAATATTTACTTTTGCTGATAGTGCCGAAACATCTTATAAGAATATGGTTGCTTATGTGAGTAAAGCAGAGACGTATATAAAAGAACAGACTAAAAGTAAACTGTTTTATACACCATCTGGGGCCAGGATATCTCGAGAAAAAAGCCCTTCAGCTATTCAGCGGGCCGCGCAGGTTATCCGTGGTACGTGTGCGCATGGTCAAGATAAAAACACAGGGAAGCTTAGAAAATTTTGCATAGAGATAAGAGATGGGCGGGATCTTATTGAAGCTTCTCTTTCTAAAGAAGCTAAAGAAATTTGCCGTTCAGGGGTACTCACACCGGATCATGCCATCCGGACAAAAAATGAGATGGCGTATATTCCATCCATGCCGGCGGATGATGCTGCTTTAAAACAACTCGTTCATAGGGTGGTCCATGCGTATAAAAAGGATTACCGGCAGTACGTCCAGTCACGGAAAACAACAAAGAATATTGATTTTGAGAGTCTTGATCCTTATCCCAGACTTTTTCTTGTTTTCGGGGCAGGCCTTATTGCAATTGGGTTTAGCCGAAAGGATGCACGCATTGCAGCAGACATCGGTGAGCATACCATAAGGGCCAAACGAAAAGCCCTGACTTTTGGTGAGTATAAGCCTATTTCCCGTTCACATGTCTTTGATATGGAATATTGGAGCCTTCAGCAGCAAAAACTAAAGAAATCCGCCATACTCCCGCTTCAAGGGCAGATTGCGCTTGTTACCGGGGCTGCCGGTGCCATTGGGGCGGGTGTAGCAGAGAGGCTTTTGGCTGCGGGTGCGGTTGTTGTTATATCTGATATTGATAAAAAGAGATTGGAAATTGTTTATTCCATATTAACGGAAAAATACAATAAAAATTTGTTGGAATGCGAAATTTTTGATGTTACTGATTTTAAATCAGTTCAAAACGGATTTAACAGGATTTGCCAAAAGACAGGTGGGATCGATATCGTTGTGCCAAATGCCGGTGTTGCTCATGTGGCGAAAATCGAAGACATGGACCCGCAAAAATTTGACCAGGTTATGGCCGTGAACCTTAAGGGAACGTATACGGTGATCAAAGCCGCTATTCCTGTTTTTAGAAGGCAGGGGACTGGCGGCAATATCATTGTTATCAGTTCAAAAAATGTGTTTGATCCTGGCGCTGCATTTGGAGCGTATAGCGCGTCAAAGGCGGGCGCGCATCAAATTTCAAAGATCGCGGCACTGGAACTTGCCGAAATGGGTGTGCGTGTTAACATGGTTAATCCGGATGCTGTTTTTGGAGACGATAAGATACCTTCAAAGCTATGGGGCGTTGTAGGACCTGATAGAATGAAGTCCCGGGGGCTGGATCCTGAAGGCTTGCAGAATTATTACCAGCAGCGAAATCTTTTAAAAACACGGGTGCTTGCGGAACATGTGGGGAATGCGGTGGTATTTTTTGCAAGTGACCTTACCCCTACGACCGGGGCAGCGTTGCCTGTGGATGGAGGGAACCCGGCGACTTTTTCAAGATAATTAAATGCCTGAATCTTGCATGAAAATTGATGAGAATTATTCTCTTCGAGTCAATTCAATAGCTCAAATAATATTTTAAAATTGAAGCAATTTGCCCATATAGTAAAAAGAATATTAGCCTCTTTTTCTCATTTATTTTCACCCGATGGGCGAACCGGAGGCTTCCATATGCTTCGTTACTAAGGGTTCGCAATAGTTTTACTATGGCTTCACCCTTAGATGCAGCTTGTTGAGCGCAAGCGAAATCCCGCTTGCGGGGCATATGAAAACCTTAAATTTGTACAAAATCAGGCATTTAAAATTAACGATACAGTTGATGTTCATCAACTTTTATGGTTTGGTCTTCGTTATGTATAATTTTAGCATGGAGGATTGGCGATGAGTACAGATGAGAAAGATAATATGATAAGACCGGATAACGCTGATTCAGATATAAAAGGCAATGAACCATGTTTACGTTGCGGCGAACCTGTAGAAATAAATGGAGAAATGCTCTGCAGGAAATGTGAAAGGGAAGTGCACTAATTTTTGTATACAGAATCATATGAAAAAAAGGTGAAAGAATGTTTTTGAATCACATCGCGGTTTTTTGCAGTTCAGAAGAAGAGAGTGATACGTTTTATGGCAATCTTCTTGGATTAAAAAAAGTCAATTCAAGGGTTCTTCCAAGCGGGCTTATAGAAAAAATTTTTGGGGTCAGCATTGAATTGAAGATGGTCAATTATGCAAATGATGACATCCGCTTTGAGGTGTTTATCGGTGATGATAAAGGCCTGGATGTTCATAAGATCGGGCATGCATGCCTGGAAGTTGATGACCGCGAAGCCTTTATCAAAGAATGTGAAGCCATGAACCTGAAGATCAACAAGATCCCCAGAGATGATTCTTTTATCCTGTTTATTAGCGATTATGAGGGGAATCTTTTCGAAATAAAGGAGAAAAAGATGGTGGCTGATTCACGATAAATGCTGTTTCAATATATAAATGAGACCTTTGAAAAATAGTGATTTTTGTTCAGGTTCAAGGAAGGCGATCCGCCTCAGGCGGATTAACCACCCCGTAAGATCTTCCTGATCTACGGGGCAGGCATCCATACATTGAGTATTTCGAGGATTAATCCGCCAAAGTTCGGTGGAGGGTTAAAAGCTGAGTCCGCCAAAGGCGGAGGAACCACCTGACACAGAAATTGGGCAAAAAGTGGGGTTTTGCAAAGGTCTCTAAATGCCTATACGTGACTCCCACTCCATCTCAGTTTTGCTTTTAATACATCAAAATACTGCTGATCCGGGAAGGTGATCAGATTTACCGGATGAGACCCCTTCTGGATGATAATTGTATCTTTTTCAGTTATCGCCAGTCCAGATTGCCCATCAAATGTCAACATGATATCCGAAGATTTTTTTTCAAGCCTGATTTTTATGGAAGCGGTATCAGGAATGATTAATGGCCGATTGGTTAATGTAAAGGGGCAAATCGGTGTCATAATAATACCCCGAACAGCCGGATGTACAATCGGACCGCCAGCCGAGAGAGAATACGCAGTGGAGCCCGTAGGAGTTGAGACGATGAGTCCATCCGCATTATACGTTGTCAAAAATGTGTCATCCACATAGGTCTTAATATGCGCAAGCCTGGCCAAAGCTCCTTTATTTATCACCACGTCATTTAATACCGTTTCAGAGACAGCTTCTTTTTTATCTCGAATAATTTTTATCAAAAGCCGCATCCTTGGTTCGGTAGTAAATTCGTTTTTTAAAATCTTTTGTGCTACCTGAAAAAGGTTTTCTTCAGTGGTTTCAGCAAGGAAACCGACTTCTCCAAATTTAACGCCTACGATGGGGATGTCCATATCTCCTACCCAGCGAACAGCAGCCAAAAAGGTGCCATCTCCTCCCAAAACAAAAATGCATGACAAATCTGATGGCGCTGAACCAGGATGACTTGGGAGTTTTTTGTTTGGCGGCGCACTTTCCTCCCTTACGACACCAATTCCTTTTGATTGGAGCCATTTTTCCAACTCATCGGCTTTTTTGTTTGCATTTTTATCTGCTTTTACAATGATTCCAATTTTTTCCAAGGCAACGTTGATCCTTTCTTTGCAGAGTTTTAAAGGTTAAATCTGTAGTTTCCGTTGTATCAAGCAGTTTGCTGATATATAATTAATATTATAAATATAAAGCTGAAACGGCAAGTTTTTTCTTAAATATTAAGTGATTCATGACTTTTCTTCCTATTTGCTGCATGTTGAGTAAAACGACTTTGTTCTGTAAAGGAGAATCATCTGTTTTGACTTGACTCGTATTTTTATATTATTATAGATATTACAAAATATTATCTAAAATAAAATTTAAGGGAGGCAATGATCATGCGCAAAAAGCATTTTAAAAACCTGTTTTTGATAATCCTGATATTTTGTTTGTCCGGTTTTTTTCTTTTTTCCTGTGAAAAGAAAGAAGAAGCAACGGGGCCGATAAAGTTAGGTGTTGCGGGGGCACATAGCGGCGATCTTGCGAGTTATGGAATTCCAAGTATAAATGCCGCTAAACTGGTTGTTGAGGAAATTAACGCCAAGGGGGGTGTTCTTGGTAGAAAAATAGAGCTGTTCATTGAAGATGATGCCTGCAAGCCGGAATTAGCTACAAATACTGCAACCAAATTAATATCCCAGCAAGTTCATGTGGTATTGGGCCATATTTGCAGCGGAGCAACAAAGGCGGCACTTGGTATTTATAAAGATTCAAATATTATTTGCATGTCCCCATCAGCTACCAACCCCTCGTTAACCCAAAGCGGCAATTACCCCAACTTTTTCAGGACCATCGCGTCAGATGACTCACAGGCAAGGCTTGAAGTTGATTTTACTTTAAAAGAGCTGAAAGTGACTAAAATTGCCGTGCTGCATGATAAGGGAGATTACGGTAAGGGCCTGGCCGAGTATGTAAAGCAGTTTTTAGAAGAATCGGATAAAGCGGAAGTGGTTTTATATGAGGGCGTTACTCCGAATGCGGTTGATTATACAGCAGTTGTTCAGAAAATAAAACGTTCAGGAGCGCAAGCCGTTATATTCGGTGGATATCATCCTGAAGCATCTAAGATAGTTATGCAGATGCGCAAGAAAAATATAGATATTCCGTTTATTTCAGATGATGGGGTAAGGGATGATACATTTATCAAAGTCGCGGGCGAATACGCTGAAGGTGTTTACGCCACCGGCCCTAAAGATATATCCACAAATCCTTTAGCTATTGCAGCTGTAGAGGCGCATAAAAAAGTATATGGAAAAGATCCCGGTGCATTTTTTCTTGAAGCCTACTCCGCGACACTTGCACTTCTCAATGCTATAGAAAAAGCAGGTTCCACGGATTATGAGGCAGTTTCAAAAGCGCTGCGAACAGAGCTTGATGGTAAAATCAAGTTTGATGAGCGTGGAGATGCCATAGGTGTTGGCTTTGCAATGTACCAGGTGCAAAAAAGCGTTTATGTAGAAATTAAATAGATTTGCCGTTGCAAGTTTTATCAGGGGACAGGTGGCCGTTGCCTGGCCCCTGATTTCTTTAAACCATCTTTTTCGAATCTTCATTTATTATCCAATTCCTGTAATAAGAAAGCTGTATTGTGTATTGCCATACGGCTGGAAAACAAAGAGACTAAACTCCTATGGAATATTTTCTTGAAATTTTTCTGGGCGGGCTTACACGCGGCAGTATCTATGCACTCATTGCTCTCGGCTATACAATGGTTTATGGTATCATTCAGCTGATCAATTTTGCCCACGGTGAAATCTATATGATTGGCGCTTTTACAGCTCTAATCGTTGCAAGTGTTTTGACAATGCTGGGTTTGAACACGATTTCAATACTTGTATTGGCGTCTATCGCGGCAGTAATTTATGCTTCCGCCTATGGTTTCACAGTAGAAAAAATCGCTTATAAACCGCTTCGGCATGCTCCGCGTCTTTCAGCTCTGATTAGCGCAATCGGCATGTCAATGTTTCTATCAAACTATGTCCTCCTGGCCCAGACGTCTGATTTTTTATCTTTTCCTAACCTTATTCCTGAATTAAAGTTTATCGAGCCCTATTCGCACATTATCCGTTCAAATGAGATCGCTATTCTTGTCACTACAACGGCTGTAATGATAGTGCTTACATTTATCATCAAATTTACAAAGATGGGAAAGGCGATGCGCGCAACTTCTCAAGATAGGGAGATGGCAATGCTGGTAGGAGTTGATGTCAATAGAGTTATATCTGTTACGTTTATTATCGGATCCGCAACAGCAGCGCTGGGAGGAGTTCTCATTGCCTCGCATGTGGGACAGATTAATTTTTATATTGGATTTATTGCAGGGATAAAAGCTTTTGTTGCGGCTGTGCTTGGCGGGATCGGCAGCATCCCCGGCGCTGTACTTGGCAGCCTTATTCTTGGTTGGACGGAGAGTTTTGCGACAGGATATGTTTCCAGTGACTATGAAGATGTTTTCGCGTTTATCTTTCTGGTCCTTATTCTTATATTTAAACCTTCTGGCATTCTGGGGAGGTCAGAGTCGCGGGCGGTCTAATATTTTTTATCAGATGAAGAAATGAATAAACTCAATGAAATAAAAAAGTCTTTTCTGGCATCACTTTGGTTTATGTTTTTAACATTTCCCATCATGGTAATCCGTGTCAATACAGTGCAAAAGGAGATTGAATGGCGCTGGCAAAACATGTTTTTTGTGGGTATTTCTGTTTTTTTTCTCTCTTTTGCTTGGCGATTTCTTTTCAGGCAGATGGCATCCGGGCGAAAGACGATTGAAGCCGGTGGATTAGATAAAATTTCCTTAATGCAGCAGATAATGAACGAGCCCAAAATGTATTATCCCATACTATTTGCCTTTACACTTTTTGCTGCTACGTTTCCGTTTATTTTTAACATTTATCAAGTTAACATTATGACCACTGCGCTGATGTATGTTGTGCTGGGGCTGGGTCTAAATATTGTCGTTGGTTTGGCTGGGCTTTTGGATTTAGGATATGTGGCATTTTATCTGGTGGGCGCGTACAGTTATGCGCTTTTGAATTACCATTTTGGTTTAAGCTTTTGGCTGGCGTTACCTATCGGAGCGTTTATTGGCGCGTTATTCGGCATACTGCTTGGTTTTCCTGTTCTCCGTATGAGGGGAGACTACCTTGCCATTGTAACGCTTGGATTCGGTGAAATCATTCGGATTATTATGGAGAACTGGAATGAATTTTCATTTGGTCCCAGCGGAATTGCCAATATTCCCAGGCCGGGCTTTTTTGGAATAGAATTTTCCCTGCAGGGCTCCATCATTTTCATGTATTTCTTTATGATTTGCCTGACGCTGTTTACCATTTTTATTGTAAACAGGCTTCGAAACTCGAGAATCGGCAGAGCGTGGGTTGCTTTGAGGGAGGACGAGGTCGCCTGTCAGGCTATGGGAATCGATAGGACAAAAACAAAACTGACTGCTTTTGCATTGGGCGCAACATGGGCGGGCATGGTAGGTGTGATTTTTGCGGCCAAGACGACGTTTATAAACCCCGCGAGCTTTACAGTATGGGAATCAATTACCATCCTTTGCATTGTGGTTTTGGGCGGTATGGGGTCCATCATAGGCGTTATCTTTGGCGCGTTTATTTTGATCCTATTGCCTGAATACCTAAGAGCATTTTCTGAGTACCGGATGGTAACATTTGGAGCGGTTCTTGTTATTATGATGGTCTTTCGTCCCCAGGGGATTGTTCCGGATATCCGACATCGATTTAAGCATCAAGGTTCAATGGTATTGGGCGGGAAAACAAAAAAATGAAAACCATCCTGAAAGTGAAAAACCTGATCATGAATTTTGGAGGATTGCGAGCGCTGGACCATTTGGATATTCAAGTGAGGGAAGAAGAAATTGTTGCTCTAATTGGGCCAAATGGTGCGGGGAAAACCACTTTCTTTAATTGTATTACCGGGATATTTCCACCCACCGGAGGTGAAATAATACTATTTCCTCCCAAGAAAAAGAGTAAAAGAGCAAATAGGTTAAAACCTAACAAAATTACTGAAATTGGGCTTGCCAGGACATTTCAAAATATTCGTCTCTTTCAAAATATGACAGTTCTGGAAAATGTGATGATCGGGCGGCATTGCCGAATGTCCTCTGGAATTGTCGGCGCCATTTTCAGAGGCAAAGCGACAGTGAAAGAAGAAGAGCAGGTGGTTGAGGATAGCTTTAAGATCTTAAAAAAAATAGGCCTGTCAGAATATGTGAACGAAATTGCCATGAATCTTCCATACGGCGCTCAGCGGCGTCTTGAGATCGCGCGGGCCATGGCAACGGAACCTTTCCTCCTTCTTCTGGATGAACCGGCTGCGGGTATGAATATACAGGAAACAAAAGATCTGAATGAGCTTATATTGAGGATAAGGGATGAGGAGAAGATATCCATCCTGCTGATTGAACATGATATGCGGGTGGTCATGAGCCTGTCAGACCATATTGTCGTAATGGACTACGGAAAGAAAATTGCGGAAGGTACCACAGAAGAAATAAAAAATAATCCTGTTGTCATCAAAGCCTATCTCGGAGAGGACATCGATGCTTAAACTCAGAAACATCAAAACCTTTTATGGGAACATCCAAATATTAAAGGGCATCAATATCGAGGTTTCTGAAGGAGAAATTGTTACGCTCATTGGCGCCAATGGCGCCGGGAAAAGCACAACGCTTATGTCAATTTCCGGGATCGTTCCGCCGAGGTCCGGCGAAGTTGTTTTTGAGGACAAACCTATTCATGAAATGTCTCCGGAAAAAATCGTTTCACTTGGCATCAGCCAGGTGCCTGAGGGGCGCCGGATATTTCCGTATTTATCCGTTCTGGAAAATCTTGATATGGGAGCCTTTTTGAGAACCGACAGGAAAGATATCAAAGAAGATATGGAATATATTTTTGATCTTTTTCCAATTCTTGCTGAAAGACAACATCAGACAGGCGGGACGTTAAGCGGAGGAGAACAGCAGATGCTGGCCATATCCAGGGCACTTATGGCAAGACCCCGGCTGCTTTTGCTGGATGAACCCTCGCTGGGTCTTGCACCGCTTATCGTAAAGCAGATATTTGGGATCATCCGAAAGATAAACAAAGAGCACAAAACGACCATTTTTCTTGTGGAACAGAACGCGAATCTGGCTTTGAAAGTAGCGGATAGAGGTTACGTGATGGAAAACGGGAGAATATCACTGACAGATTCCGCCAAAAAACTTCTTTTAAATGACGACGTAAAAAAGGCGTACCTGGGCCTTTAGCTTATGTTTCAGAACAATTAAACATAGAGGTTATGCGGTTGAAAATTAAACTATTGTTTTGGATCCCTCTTGTTCTGGCTTTTTTGTCGTATTCAGTGCCAGAGATTGTTTATCCTGGAAACGGTTATATTAATGATGATATCCAGTATAATAGTTTTGAAATAAAAGGGGAAGATTCTCTATATATTGCTGGAGATCTGACATATTATGTTGAGGAAGATAAAAATTTAAAAGCGACGATATTCTTTTATAATATTTTTAACGAAGTCCTGGCAAAAGCACATATAAAAGTAACACTGACGGAAAATGATGACAGTGTTGAATTTGACGCGCCGATTCATATTGGAAATGAGTCCGATCCTCTGGAGGTAAAAAGCACACATCACATTCAATGGGAGATTGATACTCTCGAGAAAATAGAATGCTGCACCAATCACGGGGGCATAGTTGGCTGTGATGAAGATAGCGGGAAGCTAAAATGCTATGATGAGGCAACAAGTAAATCCTGCACCTGTGACGAGTATGATATTTCTAATTAATATGAAATCAATATGATGGTTTTACGATTAAGAAAATGATTATTAGAAGAAAAATTGATATTGGATTTAAAGAGCTTTTCATTGCACTTATCCATTGTTTAAATTTTAAAAAGAAACATGATTTACTAGAGGGAGATCATTTGTTTTGCCTTTCAGTAAGAACAGGACTTGACTTATTTTTAAGTTCCCTGAATTTAAAGAAGGGGAGTGAAATTATTGTTTCAGGAATAAATATATATGAAATGTTTGAACTTATCGAAAAGCATGGATTAAGACCAAAACCGGTTTCAATTGATTTTGATAATTTACATGTTGATAGCAATGATATTGAACAGGAAATAACAAAAAAAACCAAAGCTATCCTAATTGCTCATTTATTTGGAAGCAGGATGGAGTTAAATGATGTTTATAAAATTTGCCAAAAAAATAATCTGTATTTAATTGAAGATTCAGCACAGGTATTTGATGGAGACATTTCAGGTTATGAAGGTTCAGATATATCTTTATATAGTTTTGGGCCCAAAAAAACAGCAACATGCCTCGGGGGTGCGGTTTTATCAGTTAAAGACAGAGAAATTTTGACAAAGATGAAAGATATTCAAAGCAATTATCCATCTCAATCTAATTTGAAATATTTTTTCAAAATAAATAAATTTGTTTTTATTAAACTTCTTCAATGCAATTTCATTTATTCAATTTTTTATCCTCTATTACAGTATTTGAGGATAGATTTTGATCGGTTGTTATATAACTTTAAAAGAGATCACAAAGACTTATTTGTAAGGATAAGAAAAAAACCTTCAAGGTCTTTATTGTATTTATTGAAATATAGAACAAAAAAATTCGATTATAGTGTAATTCAGAAAAGAACTAAACTGGGTCGATATTTTCTGGATAAAATTCCTTTAGAAAACCGTATCGGTTATAAGTCAAATCACCATACTTTTTGGTGCTTCCCTGTAATTTCAAAGAATTCTTCAGCGCTAATTAAATTTTTACAAAAACATAAAATTGACGCGACAAAAGGCTACCATGACTTTGGGCCTTTAAAAAACATTCATTGCACAGATGTTAAGCACCTGGAAATGCAAAAGAAATATTTAAATATCGTTTATCTTCCATTTTTTCATACTATGTCTAAAACTGATATTGATCGAATTGCAGAAACCAACGCTGCATATTTAAATTAAGGAGTTGGATGCTGTTAAACAAAATTTAAAATTGATTGATACATAATATATGGAGCATCCCTCAGATCTTTTAATAGCGGGTGTTTCTTTTACTAAAGAACCAGCAAGAAAAATAAATGTCTCAGTTTCTGATGATGACTCTGAACAAGAAATAAAAGATCGTAAAACTAAAGGTAGTATAAATATGTTTTTGTATTTAAAAGATGTTTTATTTGAGCTGAGAGCAAGGTTGAAATTAGAGGGCTATAAAGAAGGACTCCTTTATGCCGTTAAAAAAGCTTTCTCTAAGATTTTTTATCTTAATAAATATATTATTTTTTGCAAAAATCTTGATGAGTTAATACCCTCTGATATACGAGTTAATGACATATTCTTTGAATTATTGAATCCAAAACATTTAAAGTTAATTGAAAGGGATTTTGGCCCCCTGACAAGAAAGCGGTTTCAAAAGCGTATCCAAACCGGAAGAACGGGCCATATCTGTCAGTTGAACAACAAGATAATCTACCACGGTTGGATAGAATATGAAACAAATCCGATGGTACAGTTAAAACCATACGAAGCTTCTTTATTTGATGTTTATACAGTAAAAGAATTTCGGAACAGAGGCATACAAACAGCAATGCTTATAAAAAGATTAGAAGCAATGAAGTCGAAAGGGATAAGAAGAGCGTTTTGTTCAATTGCATTTGATAATATTCCATCGCAGAAAGTAGTGGCCGATAAGCTTGGATTTAAATCTATGGGTGCTGTTTGGCGTGGGAAAATCATTGGTAAATCTTTTCTATATCCTAAAAAATATTCTATGGAATGAGTTTGAAAGCTTGGATTAATATGGCAAATATGTAACCGTTTGTGGCCAATCCATTTATTGGCTAAATTTACCTTGTGGCGACAGCTGGGGGACATAGCTGAGGGCAAACTCTCAGCAGATATGATATGGATATAAAATTAAAGACATTACTACTATACCCTTCTGATGGAGAACTTAATAAGAAGTACAGTTATCCTAAGATTTCTTTAGGTATAGCAACGTTAATAGGATTTTTAAATAGTAATGGGTATAAAAATATTAAGAATATATATTTCGACAAGAAAAGTCCTTACTATTTTCGTTTAGTAAAAAGATTGGCAAACTTATTAGGGATTAGGGGATACCTCCTGAAACTATATCATAAATTTTATCCTGAAAGTGAAAATTATAAAATAACACAAAGTCCACTAAAAGGCATTAAAGAGATAATAGAGTATGATTGTAACACAAAGGTCGATTCAGAATCAGAGATGGATTTTTCTATAAGATCACTTATCAATAAAGAACAACCTGACTTGGTTGGTTTTTCTATCATGTCCCACGGCCATTTATATAATGCTTTTCACATTGCTAAGATTATTAAATCATTTAATAGAAAAATTGTGACTGTATTTGGCGGTCCCATTATTACAAAAAACATTAGTTATTTTCTAAACAATAAATTTTTAACAAAGATCGTAGATTATTTCGTCGTTGGGCATGGAGAAGAACCTTTATTTAAATTAATCAAAACTCTTGAGAGTTTAAAAGACTTCGATAGCGTCCCCAATTTATATTATAAGACCGATAGAGGGTATAAAAGAAGCAAAAGATCTTTTGAGAGCGGTATAGAATATTTAAAGGTTATACCCTATTTTGATGAGTCGATTCTAAAGGACTACGCATGTGTTTCTCTTCCTCTAAGGGTATCTTTGGGTTGCTATTGGGGCAAATGTGCTTTTTGTACTTATCGCCTGATGAATAAAGGGTACGTCCTTCTAGACCCGGATGATATCTTAAAGATAATGAAAACGTTAATCAAAAAACATAACATTAGAAGTTTTAGTTTTCTAGATGATTCCTTTTCGCCAATATTCCTAAAAAGATTTTCTGAAAAAGTAATAAAAGAAAACCTGAAAATTTCATGGAGTACTTTGGCTTGTCTTGATAGAGCTTTTACAGACCCATCGATCCCGAGATTATTGAGAAAGGCGGGGTGTAAATATGTTCGCTTTGGCTTAGAGTCATTCTCCCCAAGGGTTCTAGAATTGATGAGAAAAATGCAGAAACCCGATTATATTCTCGAAATTGTCAAATTTTTTAAAAAGGCAGGCTTAAAGGGTGAGTTTACAGCGATGTTTGGATTTCCAACTGAAACAAGACAAGAGGCTATGGAGACACTAAATTTTTTGAATAATAACAAAAGATTTTTTCACCCAATTGTTCAAGAATTTGTTTTGGAGGAAAACACTATCG
>JAFDFT010000482.1 GCA_019309685.1 Deltaproteobacteria bacterium | reverse complement strand
TGGTTTTTTTTTTGCTTATTCTCTTGCAAGTTTCACGATAACATCTGCTGAAACAGAGGTGATACTCTCTGCCCATTGGGGCGTTTTCGGCTCACCATCCTCTTTTCCGAGCACATAATTTTTATATTTTTCAAATCCAACGGTGTGTTTCTCAATGAATTTCTTATTATGGAGATCTTCTGAAATAATCACGTATGCCATTGCAATGAGCATAGCAGCGTCTGTACCGGGTCGAACAGGGATCCATTGATGCGCAAAAGTTGCTGCTGAATCCGTATATCTCGGATCTACGGCCACTATCTTAATCCCTTTTTCTCTGACTTTTGCTAAATACAAACTTGTCTCCGGATCTTGTATGGTATTTGCCGGATTCCAGCCCCACATGATTACCAGCTTTGAGTTTAAAAGATCCTCACGGGAGTTACCTGTACGTATGGTTCCATACGTAGCCATAGAAGCAAATAAAGCCCCTTCATATGAAGGGATACCCCAATGACGTGTATACCCGCCAAAGAGATGAAGCATTAAACCAATAGGCATGGGCCCATGGAGCATCCCTTGATTCCCCGCTCCAGGTACAAATAATATGGAAGAATTCCCGTATGTCTCCTTTATATGTTTGAGCTTAGATGCAACCTCATCTAAAGCGTCATCCCATGATATGCGTTCAAACTTCCCTTCACCCCGCTCTCCCGTACGACGCTGTGGATACTTCAGCCTATCGGGTGAATAAAGTCTTTGCCTGTATGCCCTTCCCCTTGCGCATGCCCTTATTTGCGGGTTTTCGCCGTTATCTGTCTCAAATCTAATGATTTTGCCATTTTTAACGTGCGCCTTCAATACACAGCGCCCACCGCAATCGTGGCAGCAGCCTGTGTTTACGATCGTTATATCATCGCTAGCCAATACACTTCCCCTTTCTTTTAAATTTCTCGCCCAAAAACAAATGTATAAAAACAGCTTTTCTTTTATACCGTAGAGAAAAAGTGAATACAAGTCCTTTGGAAACAGGCCTATACACAATAAAAGCCCCCAATATTCAATAGAATATTGGGGGCTTTTTGCGATAAACTTTTTGGAATACTTTTAAATACGGCCTTGAAAAAAACGAGGATTGTCGGTACAAATTTAATTTTTCCTTCCATACTGGAAGAGAACAAAACCGATCTAAAATGATGGACATCTTATTTTTATTGTTGTTCAATTCTATAAAATATCCTTACCTTTAAAGCAAATTTATTTTCGCCAAAATTTCATTAACCGTCAACCATTGCTTCCTTTTCTCTTTTAATAAGGTACAGATTTCTGGTGTAAATAAAAATACCTGTGGCCTGTCCGAGTATAAAAACAGGATCCTTTCGATAAATTGAATAGACAAGCAGCAGCAAAGAGCCGAAAATACTCAAATACCAGAATAACATCGGAACAATACTCTTACCCGCTTTTTCACTGGCGATCCATTGAACCCAAAAACGGGCGGCAAACATAGCTTGTGCGCAAAAACCCAGCACTAACCAAAACGTATTAATTGTTGTCTATTTCCCTTCTTATCTTTTTGAATAGAAGATGTATATTCAATATTTGCAAAAACCATCCTTGACTGCATCCACCGAACAGCCAACGTATCCATAATCCCAACCCACAAACGGTTTCCAATGCCATATTTTGTTTCCCCGTATTTTCTGGGCCGGTGATTCACAGGAATCTCGATAATGCTCGACCCCCCGCCGATCCTTATCAATGTTGGTAGAAACCGGTGCATACCCTTAAACGACGGAATATTTTCGGCATATGTATGTTTAAATACACGCAGCGAACATCCAACATCGGTAATGCTTTCACCTGTTAGCCAGTTTCGAAAACCATTGCCGATCCTTGAGGATATCTTGCGAATAAAAGAATCTTTTCTTTTTTGACGAATGCCGTTAACCATATCAACATTTCCTTCAACCAACCGCGCCACTAGCGCTGGCAGATCCTTGGGATCATTTTGTCCGTCCCCGTCCAGTGTTGAAAGCAACCGCCCTTTGGCGAAATTAAACCCAGCATAGAGGGCTGCGGACTGTCCGTAGTTTTTTGACAGCAAAACAAATTGATGACGGGAATCCTGTTTATTCATTTTTTCCAGTTCAGACAGTGTGCCATCCGTTGATCCATCATCAACCCAAATACATTCCCATAAATAATCAACTGATGCCATTGATTCATTTACTTCTTTCGCCAAACCCGCGATATTTTCTTCTTCATCTTTTACAGGAATGATGATGCTTAATTCAAAATCCCATGACCCATTTTTTTCTGTTGACATAATGCTAACAACATTCCCTTCTTTGTTTAATGCAAAACCCAAAGTTATCTCTTTTAACCAGAATTCGTTTTTATCAGCGAGACGCGTCGAAGTCAATTTTTATCTTAACACAATGAACAGGGCAATAGCCCTTTACTACACTTCATCCGGAAATCGCTTCGCCAGATGTGGTATTCGTTTCCAGTCAAGACTCAGTAGTCCTGCCGCTTCCCTGTCCACTTCCACCGGATCAAATCCTGCAACGAGTTGGTTTACCGGCGGGTCGCACTGTTTCCCACCCAAATGAAAGTCCGCAAGGCCGATGGTAGCATCCATTAGCGTCACATCCGGATGGCGGTATCTGTTGAGATCAATGATGGCCTGGTGCATATTGTCATGAAAAACCGATTTATTCCATGTACCGAAACTGCCTGAATAATATTCATATTGCTCTGCTATATTCGTGTAGCCAAGCCGCTTAAAAATTTCACCCGTCTCAAGCGATGAATCGCCGCATCCTTCAGCAATAACAATTTCTGCGTTTGAACAGGACCGAACATAACGAATAATGGCCTCGCAGCATACTGCTGGTGTTGTCACCGGATGCGGTGATGCGTTTACCAGGTTAGGCTTTATGAGAATAGAGGATTGCCTGACAAAAACATCATCCGCCTTGATACTATCGAATGCCTTTTTTACGGATTCATCGTAAGATGAAAATGTTATTTTCGTTAAATTCATTTTAAAAAAAGGAAAGAGGTCATCAAGATAACATGACCTCTTTGGTAAATAATCATATGCTTTTTTATAAAGAGCTTTATCTATCTACTCAAATCGACAATCGTTCTTCCTTTATTCTTTCCTTGAAGCATCAGTTCAATATTTTCATCCAATTCGTTTAAGGAAATCTCTTTTGATATATCGGTTAGCTTATCGAGTTTCCATTCATCGGCAAGTTTTTCCCATATCAGTGTCCGTTTATCCATGGGACAATTCTGTGAATCAATCCCTAAAAGACGTACACCTCTTAAAATGAAAGGAAATACATTAATTGGAAGATCAGGAGAAGCAGCATTGCCGCAACAAGTCACAGCGCCTCCATAATTTGTAGATTTAATGGCCGTTGCCAGGATATCACCGCCAACAGTGTCAATAACTCCTGCCCATCGCGCCTTTAATACTGGTTTCCCGGAAGTATCAGCAGCATCTTCTCGCTGAATAACTTCCTTTGCGCCGATGCCTTTAAGGTATCCTCCCTCATCTGTCATGCCTCCCACTGCTACTACCTCATATCCTATCTTTGTCAGTATCGATATCGCCACACTGCCCACACCGCCGGAACCGCCTGTAACGAGCACTTCACCATCATCCGGTTTTACCGTATGAATCAGCGCGTTTACGGATAATCCTGCTGTAAAGCCGGCAGTACCGTAAATCATACTCTCTTTTAACGATAGATTTTCGGGGCGTTTGACAACCCAGTTCGCCGGGACCCTTATATACTCACCAAAACCGCCGGACGTATTCATTCCCAGATCGTAACTCGTAACAATGACTTCTTCTCCTGATTTAAAATCATTAACTGTGCTCTCTTCAACTATGCCTGCTGCATCGATGCCGGGTGTGTGTGGGTAATTCCTTGTAACACCTTTATTTCCAGTTGCTGAAAGAGCATCCTTATAATTCAAAGAAGAATAGCTGACTTTAATAGTAACTTCACCGGCCGGCAATTCACCTATGGCTTTATCTTTTATCTCCTTTGTAAAGGTTTTCTCGGAAGTTTCCGTGACCACCATTGCCTTAAACGATCGATCTTCCATTTGGTATCTCCTTTTTTATTTATTTAATCTTCTTTGATACTCCCGTCCGCTCCAGGCGGCCTACAGGGAGCTTCTTCTTTCTGCATCTCTGCAT
>JAFDFT010000481.1 GCA_019309685.1 Deltaproteobacteria bacterium | reverse complement strand
CGAACTACGCCTTGGCGAGCCAGCCTTTGTGTCGAAGCGCATTGACAAACGAAGTCGTGCGGCCCAAACCCTCCTCTAATAAATATCAACCCACATTTATTAAGACACAGTTTCTCTGGAAATGCTAAAAAGGAAGGATTAAGAATAGACATGCTTTCTCTAATATTAGGTCATTCGTCTACAAAAACAACGATGGATATGTATGGAACACCTAATATTGACGATATTCTGGAGGAATATGAGAAAAAAGTAGGTTTTATTTTTGGTTAATTAACAGAAATTTTTTACATATTACTTAACGTAATGGAAACTTTTTAAAATTTGAAAATTTTAAGGAAAATAGCGGCCTTAGACAAGCCCGCGTTGATAGGTTGCGAAGTCGAAGTAATCGCGCCAAGTCTTGATTTTCCCACCTTCGAGTTCGAATACGCCTACGCAGGGAAGGTCAACAGACTTGTCCCCAGCCCGAGTCCGGTCGAGGCGCTCCGCGATGATCACATTGCCAGAGGACATTATGTTCAGAATGTCCCAAGTGGTCTCGGTCCACGAACCAATGAAGCTTCGAATGAGCTTCTCCACGTTAGCGCGACCCGAAACTGGGTCAGTTGGCATGTTGTGATATACGCCGTCGTCAGCGAAGTACGAAGCAAGTTCCTCTGGATCGAGACGCGACCACGCCTTGATGAACTCCCTGATGACTTTCTCGTTATCTTCCATTCCCCCCCCCTCGGCTCAGGATTATGAGCTGCAAGTTCGCTTAACGCCCGATTCAGATGTGGGCAGGGCGTGTAAGGTCTTTGTTAATGACATAACCGGCCGCAAGCCAGAAGAAGTCATTGGCGGCAAGGCCCTACCCATCCTTCTGCAACGTGTTGTCTGCACCTACTTTTCACAACTCTAAAGTTAATCGTCCCGTGATATTAGCACGTTTGATAATTTTAGACTTTGTTTTTATTAAATTATCTCTTGATGCTCTAGTTATCTGAGCTGTAATTTTCTTAACTTCTTCTTCTAAAGAGTTTTGCGGTATAACGCTTGTAACAAGCTTTATCTGTTTAGCTTCTTCCGCGGTAACTTCCCTGCCAGTTAAACATAACTCCCTTGCAAGAGCACCGCCAAGTAATTCATGTAGAGGCGAATACAAAACCTCACTAAAAGCGATTTCGGGGTGACTAAATACTGCATTTTCTGTACATACCCGAAGATCACACATAGCCGCCAAATCAAACCCGCCAGCAATAGCGAGACCATTTACCGCTGCAATTATTGGCAACGGAAAAAATAAAATAGTATGATGAAATCTATCGCTTGATGACCACAGCATATCATTGAAATCTTTATCCTTCATTCCTTTTTCAAACTCTTTCAGGTCAAAGCCGGCAGAAAACACATCACCTGCCCCGGTAATAATTACGACTTTTACATTATCATTTTCTGAAAGCTTATTTAGTGTATCGGATACTTCATCCCGCAAGGCTGTTGACAGTGCGTTTTTTTTTGCAGGGCGGTTAAGTGTGATTGTAACCACTTCGTTATCCACTTCTGAGACAATTATGTTTTCCATTTTATCTCCTTTTTGAGTGCTAACGTTTTCGGTCACCGGCCGCAAGGGACCATATAGTTGTTGATGGTCTTGGCTGAAAGTTTTTTACCGCATTTCGTCTTTTTATTCAGCAGCTGCGCTACAAATCTTTTAACAGTAACATTTTTAGTATCAGCAAAATTAAGATCACCGAAAAACGGCTGCAACTGAACCTTTATATAGCAGATATCTGGCACTCTTGCCTTCATTCTCGTCTTAAATTCATCATGATTTATAGCACATTGCTTAAGAGAATGGAAAAATTCTGCTTTTGGTATGGTTCATTTTATAAACGCCTTAAATTTTACTTATTTTTCAGTTTGTTCCTCGCGGAGAATATGTTTCAGTAACTTGCCTATAGCCGATCTTGGAAGTTCCGATCTAAATTCAACAATGGTCGGCCACTTATATTTAGCCAGTTTGTCACTGCAGTATTTGATTATTTCTTCTTCTGTGGCGCTTTCTCCTTCCTTCAGGACAATGATAAGCTTTACCTGCTCGCCTCGGGTCGGATGCGGAACCCCGATTGCAGCGGCTTCAGCTATTTTCGGGTGATCATCGTACACTCTCTCAATTTCAAGGGGATAGACATTGTAGCCGCCGGAAATGACCATATCTTTTTTCCGGTCCACAACATAAAAATATCCATCCTCATCCATTTTTCCTATATCACCGGAGTGAAGCCAGCCTCCTTTCAAGGCGTTGGCAGTTTCATCAGGCATGTTCAAGTAGCCCTTCATGACCTGGGGGCCTTGGAACACAATCTCCCCGATCTCTCCTACAGGAACATCTGTTTCTCCGTCTTCAAGATCTACAATGCGGGCAAGGGTATTTGGAATCGGAACCCCGACACTTCCTGGCTTTGTTAATCCTCCGAAAGGATTCATGTGGGTAATTGGTGAAGCCTCGGTCATTCCGTATCCTTCTGTAAAAGAGCACCCTGTCTTTTTCTCGATTTTCTTCAGCACCTCGACCGGCAAAGCACCGCCTCCTGACCCGCACAACTTAACGAATTTCATATCGACCTTGTCAAAATCCGGGTGGTCAAGTATTCCTATAAACATGGTGGGGACAAGGTAAACAACGGTGGGCTTAAATTTCTTTATTGCTGCAAGAAGTTCGTCAGGTTGCGGTTTTGGAATCACAATCTGCGTCCACCCCATTTGTATGGATGCGTTCATTGCTGCCGTCAGTCCGAAAGCATGAAAATAGGGCGGAGCAGCCAGGCATACCTCTTTGCCTCCCTTGAGCGATGGGAACAATGCAATGAACTGTTGAGT
>JAFDFT010000480.1 GCA_019309685.1 Deltaproteobacteria bacterium | reverse complement strand
CGCTTTGAATGAGTTGCTCGATACTTCTTAATTTATCATATAATGCATGATTTTTGTCGAGATCGTACAATATCACTGATGTTTTGCCTTGTATGCTCATGAGAAGATTGTTAAAGTCGTGGGCGATACCTCCGGCCAGAGTGCCGATGGCCTCCATTTTTTGAGCTTGCTGAAGTTGGCCTTCAAGCCTTTTTCGTTCAGTTATGTCAAGACATATGGTAATAATAAAGTCCTTGCCTGCCAGCTTAATTAATTTAGAAAATGCAAGAGCTGTGAGGATTGAACCAACCTTATCTTTAATATTCAACTCCAACCCTTGTATTTCGCCTTTTGCCAGTAATTCATTTAGGAATTTGGGCCTCCATTCTTCAGTAAAAAAATCCAATGCAGTTGTTGTTTGTCCCAGAATTTCATCCTTTGTGTATTTGGTCAGTTCGCAAAACTTAGCATTTACATCAATCAATCTTCCAGTTTCAACATCAGTTACGGCAATCGCTTGAGGAGAGAAGTCAAACAGGCTGTGAAATTTTATTTCGCTTTCTCTTAAATCTTTATCTGACCGCAAGTGATCTTCAATTTCCTGTGCCAACTTCTTGTTTGCTGTATCCAATTCAAAGTTTGAGGCGTTAAGTTTGTTCTGCACCAGTTCACGGACTTTTTCCATTGCCAGAGCAAATAGATGTATCGTAATATATGCGGGTATGAACCGGATTATAAGATCATTACTGTAAGATGTGAAAAAAGAAAACCTTGGGCCAAAGGCAAAAACAATACAGGTCATGCCTAATAATAATAAAGATGTAAGTGTACCCAGCCTAATACCTAGTAGAAATAACGAAATGAGAGGATATGTAAAAGCCCAAACATATGCTGTTTTATTTACTCCCCCATGGGCAACCAGGAAAAAATAAAAAACACCTATGGCGACGGCGCCAATCCTGCTAACAGAAATCACTCTTTTTGTACTTCTCAGATAAAAAAACAAACACGCTAAAAATAAAAAGATTGATAAATCAGCTATACCTAAGACAAAATCTTTTTGGATAAATGCTATTATTGATAGACCTATAAGGGAAAAGCTGCCGAGAATAAACATAAGGTTCAGTAAAAATATTTTACGAAGCACTTCAAGATCATAACCTGGCGGCAGACCGCTTGAAATAATATTCCAAAGCCGTGGCTTAAAATTATTGATCATTTTAATTTTCTATCCCTTTGCCTTGAAGGCGCATAAATCGTGATATCACTTATCGTATTTTAATACTTTTTATAGCGGCCTTTCTGATCCGCCTGGTCGCACAAATCATAGTACTCGTTTCGGTTTATTTTCAGCATACGTGTCACTCCGGACGGGAATGTGTAGCCATTTTTCGACCGATAATTGTTTATCCATTTAGGCAGCTGGTGATAGGAATGGTTATATGACGGATCAAGAATTTTCCAGCTATAGCCTTCATTCGAATACCGACCAAACCGAAAGAGGGATGTTCGGGCTTCTTTACTGTTTGTTTTAACAACACAAATAACATGGTAGAAGTCCTTTCGGCTGTCCGCAAAGCGAACCAGAGCGCTATCATATCCTACGATACGGAGCAGCGTTGCCAGAAGAATAGCTTGATCTTCACAATCGCCTCGGCGCAAATATAAGGTTTCATATGGAAAACGCGGGACGTTTCTGGTCTCAGCTTCGTATATAATGGCGCGGTTTACGTAATCATATATTTTTTGGATCCCGCTTCCCCGGCCGGGTTTTGATATGATCGA
This sequence comes from Deltaproteobacteria bacterium, assembly GCA_019309685.1. Classification (GTDB taxonomy): domain Bacteria; phylum Desulfobacterota; class Desulfobacteria; order Desulfobacterales; family JAABPS01; genus JAABPS01. The sequence continues at coordinate 1,100 of JAFDFT010000480.1, read as the reverse complement.
ACGTGCCAGACGTTGAAGTTCGTTTGTAACCGGAGCGTTGCAGTCTCCATGCCTTTTTTTGTAATTCATACAGGTTTTCCACTGGAGACTGGACAGGTCGTGGAGACAAGCGGCAATATAGAATCTAAGGTTTTTGTAGTTCTTCGTAGAAAGGTAATTTCCATATATTTCCCTGCGAAGCTCTTGATAATGCGCCCGCAAGACAGGGGACAAACCCGCTGCAACTGCATACACGTGTATAAGAATGACAATGAAAAGAAATATGAAAACTATTTTCAACTTCATGGTAAATTCTCCAATTCATGATGAAAAACTATCAAAATAGATACATTAGTGTTCATTTCCAACTTTTTCAGCTTTTCCAAAACTAAATCCATATTTGCTTTTAAAATAGTAAGACAAAACAATCTTTTTAGGTCTTATTCGAAAGGCATTGTCCTTCCAATCTTTGTATTCTTTTGCAGCATCCGGATAAAATAAAAGAGATGGTTTGCCGACTTTAACTTCAAAAAAGTCCGGATATTTTTCAGAGAGTTCAAGAAGGCTTTGGGTTTGGTTTTCTGTACCGGGCAGTGGATTCACGACTTCTCCTCTTAAAATATTCAACGAAGGAATGCCTGTGAGCCGTTTAAACCATCTTATTTCATCCTGAGTTGTCTTATGGCTTTTTGTGTTCAGCGAGATATTCATGACAGTATTATCGCCTGCATTAAGCGTTCCTGTATAATTTGTGGTATTTCTTTGAAAAGAGATATTGCCCATTACTTTTGGAAATCCGAAGTATGCAATCCCGCCAAGCCGGGCAGAATCGGTGGTTACGGGCATGGTAATACAGTGCCAGGCTTCCTGACCATTGTATTTGGCGAGTAAAAAAACAGCTGCTTCAAGATAAGGCTTAATGGCCCATGGCGCCATTTTGTAATAATCGATAATAAACACTTCTACCAGCGGACTATCCGGCATGTCGAATACATCCGGAAGAAGTTCTCGGTATAAAGTCGTATACTGGGGTTCATAAAAAACCAGCACACCATCAAATTCTTCATACATGTTGCCGCTGACTTTTATATTTTCACAGCTTAAAAATACAAGCGTTAAAA
>JAFDFT010000479.1 GCA_019309685.1 Deltaproteobacteria bacterium | reverse complement strand
CTTACTGTTTCCGGGTTCATCTCAATAATTATATAAGGAATATTTGCCATTCTCGCAGCGTGCGCCACGTTTCTTCCGGTCACACCATAGCCGACTATCAAAAGGTAATCCTTTTGGTTGGAAATTTTAATCTCCGGAACAGGAGAAAAACCATTTTTCAACTTTTTGGGCAAGGGTATTTTAAGGACAGTATCCGCTATACGCGGGGCAAGATTGATAATAAATGGCGTCGCCGCCATAGTTAGCACCGAGAAGGCCAAGAATATCTGATAAAAGTCTCCGCCGAGTAAATTATGTTCAACGCCTGTCCTGGATAAAATGAAAGAAAACTCCCCAACCTGACCAAGCGCCAGGCCAACCAGAATCGAGGTTCGAAGCGGAAAACCCAATACAATTGCTGCAAGAGCAGCAATGAGTGATTTTACTGCCAGAACCGCCAAGGCAATCAGGATAATAGTTCCCGGTTGTTGGAAAAAGAACTCTATATCCAACAGCATACCAATGGAAACAAAAAAGAAGCTTGAGAAAACGTCGCGGAAAGGCGACATATTTCCGATCGCCTGATGGCTGTATTCAGATTCGGAAATGATCAGCCCCGCTAAAAAAGCGCCCAATGCAAGAGAAAGACCCGCACTGGAGGTTATCCAGGCAATAGAAAGGCAGATTACGATTACGCTTAGCAAAAAAAGTTCCTGGCTGCGTGTTCCGGTAATGTGATACAAAACCTGCGGCACAATCCATTTAGCGCTTATGATTACCAATAGGATGATACCGATCCCTTTGGCAAAAAGAAAGAGCACTGATTCTATCGTACTTACTGAGGTTCCAGCCAGCATTGGCGTAAGTAATATCATTGGAACAATAATAATGTCCTGGAAAATCAAGATTCCAAGAGCCGTTTGTCCATGAGGACTGTCAACTTCGGCCCTTTGCTGAACAAGTTTTAAGACGATGGCCGTACTGCTGAGCGATATCAGAAATCCTATAAAAATTGACTGGCCAACGGGTTGACCAAATTGTCTGACTATAAAGAAGGAAATTATGATCGTTATTAATACCTGAAAGGAACCGCCCAGAAGGATTGATTTCTTTATTTTCAGCAGTTTTTCAAGCGAGAATTCCATCCCAATAGTAAACAGCAATAACACAACGCCGACTTCAGCTAGAACTTCAACTTCATGAACTGCCTTTACTAGTCCAAGTCCGTATGGCCCAGCCAATATTCCGGTTAGGAGAAATCCCACAATCGCCGGCACCTTAAGCCGATGGCATATAAATAGGATAACAACCGATAGCCCAAAGATGATGACAATATCATATAGAAGTGCTATTTCCATATTTCAATTTACCTTCGGAATTTCATATCAATAAACCCAAAGCATAATAAAATGTGCAATGCAGATCACTTCTTCCTATTGGTACGTGCCACTTCGTATAAGAGATCAGATTGTAAATATTATTGAATTAGAGCATACTTCCTGAAAAATTAGTCAATATTTATCAATAAAACAAAGGAGATATGCCCATGAAACTCAAAGATTATGACAGAAATCAAAAAAAACGTAAAGAGAATATTCGTCAGAGCGGACTTTTACTGGTTGGATTAGACGTGAGAAAAGCACAACATGATGCGCGCATCGGTACATTGGACAGTATTAAAAGAAGGATTGGATTTGCAAATACAAGGGATGGTTTTAAGCGTTTTGAAAATATCCATATGGTAAAATTTGGCAGGGTAATACTAGAATGACTATCTAAAAAGCAAGGGCAAATTTATCCTTCATAACTTCTCCATCCATCCCTTATGTCTCATTTTCAAGGCATATGAATAGGATTGGAAACAAGTAAAATATCCCCGGTTCGCGTTAATTCATTTAAAAAAACATTATCAGCCAGCAGTACATCAGATTTAGGGAGTTGTAAGTATTTCGCTTACTGGAGATTCTTTATCCAGAGCTTGGATTTGTTTCCGGGAAAATATTACCATCACAAGTACCAGTACATGCCCAAACACTTCGAGGATTTCTTCTGCAAGCTGGCCCACCTGGTCCATCCGCCTTGTTGCTGTCCACCACTGTCCGTCAAAAGTTACGGCAATAAAATATGTAAAAAAGACCATTGTAAACATGGTCAAGAAGAATCGTTGCCGCATATATTCTTTGAACAAATCATACTTCAACCATGCAATGAGCAGAAGGATCATTAATCCTACATACACGCCTTCAGACATAAAATCCCAGTGAATCTCTCTCATCAAAAAAACAGTGACCAATCCAAACAGCCAGATGGAAAACAGTGTAAATTTTGTAAGGAAAACACGAAGAACCGTCACCGCAACAGCACCTTTCAACAAAATCAACGCCATGGCTTCCCAAACGGATTTAGAAGCACGTTGCCATGGTTCATATGATTCCAGAGGCATCTGCCATGCGATGATCCAAAAACTGATCGCTGCAACCAGAATCGGGATAATTAAGACCGGATAATAGACTCTTTTTAAAGATTCACGTATTATTGTAAAAAATTCCTGCAATTTATTTTTAATCATGATATTTCTCACAAAATCCAAGTATTTGAGACGCCCTACTTGACATAGTTGATAACGGGCTGTCAATAGCAAATACTTTTAAACCTGACTTCGGAAGGTACATATTTTCTTTGTTTTTTTAAAAATGTAATTAAAAGTATTCGGGACAGAGTTATTTTAAATAGCAAACAATTTTATTGGGCAAGAATATTATTTGATTCGAAAAATTAATAAATAATCACAAAAAAGAGCGGCAAATTGAAATTATTTACCGCTCTTTTTATGTTGTTGTAAATAACAAGGAAACTAATTATCGGGTGTTTCCAGGAAAATTATTA
>JAFDFT010000478.1 GCA_019309685.1 Deltaproteobacteria bacterium | reverse complement strand
CTCAGCGTTCACATGTTCATTTTTAATTATTTCAATGGTTTTATCGTAAAGCATCTTGTCTTTGAGAAGAACCACATGGGTCTCAAGAATATTTGAATGTTTTCGAAGATCTTCGGGTATATTTTCACTAATAGTGCGAAGCTCGTCCCTTGCGCTTTTTACGGCGCTTTTGAACCGCTTTATTTCTTTTTGCAGTTCTTTATCACCTATATAATAGGTCTCAATGACATCAACGCCTTTGCTGCCGACCAGGTACGCTTTTCCGATACAAATACCCGGTGAAGCATTAATTCCCTTGAGTCTTATTTCTTCAGAATTGGCATTCATTATTTTTAATTATTCCTCAAATCCTGATTCCACCATTTCTTTGACAGCATTTAAAATGTGAATATCTGACTCGTTGTCGGCTGTTATAGTGATTTGTGTTCCCCTGGCACATGCAAGGGTTAAAATATCAATAATACTGGATGCGTCAACTTTTTGATCATCCTTTATAATCCAGAGCTTTGCTTTCCCGTTTTGCGCAATTTGTGCTACTTTTGCCGCAGCCCGCGCATGAAGGCCGAGTTCATTTACAATAGTTACCTGTTTTGATAATTCTTTTTTATGGCCTGTCATGATATTATACATGATAGCGTTTATTGAAAGCAGCCGATAATATTACCAATGGGCGCTGAATATGTCAATGTGAAATCATTGACATTGGATGAAATTGCTGGTAGTAGAGCGGATGAATAAACGTTAATATTTAATTTAATTACAATATATTACAATTATGGAACCCATGGGTTAAATAGGAGGGACACATCATGACAGAAAAGGTATTGATATACGGGAAAGATACATGACCGTATACAACAGCGGCTCGTGAGGCCTATGCAAAACAGGGTAAGGCTGTGGAGTATATTGATGTTTTGTCCAGTTCGGATAAGCTCAATACCATGTTAAAGCTTTCAGATGGTACTCGAAAAGTTCCGATTATAGTTGAGCAGGACACGGTGACGGTTGGCTTTGACGGCAAATCGTGAGGTGTGTAAAAACGCCGGCAGGATGCCGGTTGCTGGATACTGGATGCTGGGAGTTGGGTACTTGAATCAAAACAGAACAGGAGTGATATGGAAAAACAGTTTTTAATTGATGATTTTAAAATGGGCGAGTCATGGCGCCTGTTTAAAATCCTGGGTGAGTTTGTTGAAGGGGTGGAAGTGCTTCACGATATTGGACCGGCGGTCAGCATTTTTGGATCCGCGCGATCCAAGCCGGGCGCACCGGAATATATAAAAGCTGAAGAGATCGCGGCTCTTTTTGTAAAAAACAATTTCGCGGTGATCACGGGCGGCGGCGGCGGTGTTATGGAGGCTGCCAATAAAGGTGCGGCAGAGGCAGGCGGAACATCTGTGGGGATGAATATCATACTTCCCTTTGAGCAGAAACCGAATAAATATTCCAATGTGAATATTGAGTTTAACTATTTCTTTATCCGGAAAGTGATGTTTGTGAAGTACGCGCTGGCATATATTATTATGCCGGGCGGATTCGGCACTTTAGATGAGCTTTTTGAGGCTGTTACGCTGATTCAGACCCATCGGATTAAACCGCTTCCAGTAATCCTGGTAGGGAAGGATTACTGGACAGGCCTGCTTGATTGGATAAAGACCTGTCTTCTGGACGAAAAGCGTTTGTCTCCGGAAGATTTTGACATCCTTCAAGTCATTGACGATCCTAAAGAGATTGTAAAGGCAGTGAAAAAGATTGTAATGGTGTAAGAACTTGGGCGAGGGGCAAAGGGCGAGAGGCGAGTGAATAGTAACGGGTGACGAGTAACGAGTGAGGAGTCAAAGACAACTACACTTTTCTGTTTCAACTATTCACTATTTACTCGTTACTTGTCACTTTCATTTAGGAGCGAGAGGTAAGTGGTTAGAGACTTGGAAGGGTAATTGCACGTCTTAAAAATTGATCCGTTCGCCATTAATCAGGATGGATGCATTATTTTCACTATCAAATAAAAGTATGACTTCATCATCATGATGGCCGGCCAGCGCAGGAAATTCTTTTCGAAGGCGACCGAAATCCAACGTTGTCAGGGCTGTTTTCAGATTTTCTATCCGGCGTTCGAGATTTTTATCGGAGGTTTTTTTTCTGAAGTATTCAGATATGGACTGATTGTATCTTTTTTTTAACTCCGTTTCGATGCAATGGTTGCTAAGATCAAGAGTGATTTTCACTGGCAAAAGTCCTTACGGGAATAATACATTATTTGCTGTTGAAAATTTAAATTCTACTCCAAACTAGTTGGGCAAAAGGATCCGATGGGTCAAGGTGTCAAGGGTTTCCCGCTCAAAGTCCGGGATCTTCGACAAGTCTTTGTTTTCAAGTGATTTTATTAAGGCCTTAAGCATCCTTTCTATCTCCCCGATAGAGTTATAAAATTCTAATATATTTTCCTTCTTAAGATAACCCAGATAACAATAGCTGTATTTCTAATTCACACGTCTAACTATAAGCCATTATAAAAATCTAATCCGGACAAGCCGGAACCGAACAGACGCTTATTTGAACAGCGAATGTCAAATAATGAATATCGAACACCGAATCACGAAGGTTTCTTGTGTTTAGTTCTTCTTTATATATTAAGTTACCCGGTTATCTGCAAAAGGCAAGTGAATGCACTTATATGGATTCCTCAGATAATTTTGGCCTTTTAGATAACAAGAAATGAAAATATACATAACTGTCATTGCCCGTATACACAGCCGTCATCACCCGGCTTGACCGGGTGATCCAGGGTTACAGTATGGAAGTCGTTGGTATCTGGATACCCCGGATAAACCGGGGTATGACAAATGATGTTCACTTGTCTTTTGCA
>JAFDFT010000477.1 GCA_019309685.1 Deltaproteobacteria bacterium | reverse complement strand
ATATTTATACCTCATCTATAGAAGATATACAAAAATATGAATAAACTAAGCTATACCCTTAATCCCTATGTAATTAGTAAAAGTTTTTCATTTTATTTACACTCATTTGAGGTTAAACTAATTTTATAAGTACTATGAAGTTTCATTTCAATAAAAAGTCTACAAATCGAATGCAATAAAATCAGTGCTTTATACCACAAAATTGCTATTATAGATAGTGGCCCTTCATTTAATTTTAAAGGATTGGCGTCAACTGCGATTTTAATTTTAAAAATTATCAGGAATTCTAATAAATGACAGGAACCCACCACCGATAGAAGCCATGCAAAATTAAAAGGGGCAACGTATGAAAAATACACAATCGATCATACATTGCCCCTTTATCTTATTTATAAAACTACATGCAAAATTATTGGCTGTGCTAAAATATGGTTTGTTTAGAAAAATTTATTTTAATACAAGCCATAACGCGTGAATAATGCCTGGTACGTAGAAAAATATGCACAAAATAATATTTATCCAAAAGTGCGTTTTAATGCCGTCTTTTAAATAAACTGCCACCGGTGGTAAAAGGATTGCCAGAATGATAAGTAACAAATTGTTTACTTTTTTAGCCATAATATCCCTCCTTTTAATTTTGATGTGATTAGTTTAATCTCTTAGAAAAAAGACACTATACATACCTAACAGTTATTTTTTCTTAAATATTGGATAAAGCGCGTATTGTCAATGTTGTTTTTCTACCCACAATATTCTATATGAAGCAATATATTGATATTCATTATATTTGTGTCTTACAACCTAACAATTGCTTTGATAAATTATTTACTTAAAACCTCTTACCAAAATAACTTTTACGCCTAAAACGTGGAGGACTGAAATATGGAAATGGGAGCACAAAATCCAATAGATAAAATTAAACAGCAAGGAGAAATATACACCTGCCCCATCTGTAACTATGTTGATGGATTTTATGTTTCATTTAAAATTTTCGAGGATGTCAAAAAACCGCGGAAATTTTCCTGATCTGCCCTAATTGCCATCACCGATTTCGTATCGGATGAAACATCCGTATCAAATAAAATGAGTTTCTCGCAGCCCCATCGCAAGCGTGACGGGGAATCAAAGCAAAATTGCTTGGGAAGCAGACGGGTTCTTCACAGACCTGGACGAACTGCAGGGTGTTATGGCAAAAACGTATAAACACATTTGACAGATTACTTTCAATACTATAGGATTTTAATGTTAGAATAGAATTGATACATAATGATATTTTTTTTCGGTATTGTTAAGAATATCAGTATAGATGATTTAAAAATATACAAACAAAGAAACTATTTACCATTACATCTTTTTTTATTTAGTTTTTCATAGAGCAAAAAATGACAAAAGAAAATAACAATGTAATCCCTTTCACGTTGAGAACTTCAAGTGAATATTATTTTCGAGGCATGGCGTACGCTGAATCTGGAAATATTGTTCAGGCTATTGAAGATTATGCCCGCTCTATTGAGCTGGACCCAATGAACGCTGACGCATATGATTACAGAGGACGGGCCTATTTTTTTTCGGGTGAGTACACCAAGACCATTGAAGATAGCAACCAGGCCATAAACCTTGATCCCGAGCACCCTGAGTACTACGTTACACGGGGTCTGGCTTACTTTAACTTGGAAGATTATTCCCAGGCAATAGAAGATTTTAGCTGGGCAGTAGCAGTTGATCCATACTGTGCTGATGCTTACTGGCTCCGAGGACTCGCATATAATAACGTTTTTGATTATGAGAAAAGCATTCAGGATTTCAGCAGGGTAATCGAGTTTGAACAAGATGAAATAGAAGCCTACATTGATAGAGGAAATACGTACGCCAATGACGAACAATACGATATGGCAGTTAAAGATTATTCAATTGCCTTGAATCTCGACCCTGATAACGCAAGGGCTTATTACAGCAGAGCTCTTGTTTATGAGAAGGTTGGGGATCAATTGAAGGCCAACGAAGATTATTCAAAAGCTGCGGTGCTTGATCCTGAATTTAAGAATAAGAAATAAGGTCAATACTTGATGACAAAATAAATAGTGTTATCATTCCGCTTTGGGGTCAATAAAATGATGAGTAAATAATAATCTTTTCCCAAAAAATTCAATTATATAACACTATATGTTATAAATCTTGCCATATTTTGAGTTGCGCTTAAGGTAAAATATCTTCTATTTTTAAGATATTAGCCCATCCATGTGTATTTCTATTTAGAAAAGTCCAAAAAATCCATCTAACCCTGTTTGTCCATTTCTTTCTGTTTTTCGCTCCTTTCTTTGTATCCGTTCACATTTTAATATTTTTTAAAAAAATTTCTAAAATGTGATCCAGATCACAGAATTTAATAAATAGCTGGTTTATATTCCATCGCAAATAATTTTTGATAAACCATAAAAGGAGGTACGAAAAATGAAAAAAATAGTTCCTATCATCGTAATTACGACAGTTTTGGCAGTGGCAGTTTGTGTATCCCAAGTCACCGGTGACAGCCTTGAGGCTCCGGATTTGGCTGTGGTGTATGCCGCGTGGATTGACGACACTATCAAAAAAGGCATGAGCAAGGCTAAATTTTTAGATTCAAAAAGCCCAAACATTCGTCGAGAGGCGTTTAGATCATGTTTGAAGGCAATGTATTTGAAGGCTCATAAAGATGAGATGCTTACATACCTGCTGAACACAAACGGCGTTATCAATCCGGATCGGGTCCAGTATCATATTAACAAGAACTTTTATAAAGCGTATCAGCCGGACAAAATTTACGACCTTTTCGAGGCCAATCATCTTTTGAAGTCTTAAATTCTTTGTATACGTACTAAAAGGGCCAACTTCTTTCTT
>JAFDFT010000076.1 GCA_019309685.1 Deltaproteobacteria bacterium | reverse complement strand
AGATAATAAACCGTCTACACTTGATGCTGTGGTGACCCGGCACATTATCGAAACCTTAGAAAAAGCGGATGGCCGAATTGAAGGCATAGGCGGCGCTGCCCAAATGTTAGACATTAATCCCTCAACTCTGAGGAAAAGAATGAGAAAACTGGGCATTCCCTATGGGCGGCTAGCGGGAAGAGCTTCAACTCTGTGATCAGGGTGTGTTCAAGGCTTCGCTACTATCTTATTTTTGATGCCCAGGAAATATTTTAATTTAGGGAGTATCCCCTCTCTTTTATATAGTCTTCAAATTTTTGATAGGTTTCCTGCTGCCACATGGGTGCGCCGAAAACTTCATGCTTGAAAGCAGTAATTCCGATTTTTAGAAAATGCTTATGATGATGACGCAGGATTTTATTTGTTGAGAAGAAGGCTTTAAAGAATTCCTTTGTCTGCCAGTAGTATTTTCTCATCTGAGCAATATGTTCGTCCGTTATCTTATCCAGATCCGGTTCTTCCGCAGTCGGCATGACAGCCTGGATCTGGTCGAACTTTGAGAAATCTTTTACTTTAATTCTGCCAAGGCGATCCATTTCTTCGTAAAATTGGGTGCCGGGATAAGGAGTGACAATGTTTAAGCCCAGATGATCTACGTATTTTCTTAAATACCGCATCATTCTGGTTCTATCTTTTTCTGTTTCGTCCCAAAGGCCCATCATGATGGTCGCCATAATCATCAATCCGTGCTTTTTAAGTATCTGCATGGCCCGTGTATTGATATCAATGGTTGTCCCTTTATTAAAATCATCAAGAATATTTTGCTTGCTGTGCTCAATGCCAACCATAAACTGGTAAACACCTGCCTCTTTAAACCCCTCCATCAGATCTTCGTCCCGGATGATAAGATCCGCCCGTGATTGAAGCCAGAACTTCTGCCCTGTTTTTCTTTTCAGCATCTCCTTTATAAAGCCCTTGCCTCTTTCACGGGTGAGGTTAAAAATATTGTCTCCAACGTAAAAGATGTGCCTGTTGTATTTTTCTTTCAGTAATTCGAACTCTTCACCGATTTTTTCAGGACTCCGGCTTCGCCATTTATTTTTCCAAAAAACAGCTTCAGAGCAGAACTTGCAGGTAAAGGAACAGCCTCTTGAGAAGTTTACAAGAAAACCCCGTTTTCCTTCTGATGGCAGTCCTACGTAAGGGTGTTCCATATCATATAGATGATAGGCAGGCATGGGAAGTATATCCAGGTTTTCAATCATCGGCCTGTCTCCAGTGTAGACGAAGTTACCCTCATCATCAAGAAAGGCAAGACCCAGTACCTTTGATATGTCATTTTTATTCTCTACTGCAGTAAGAAATTCATGAAGTGTAATTTCTCCTTCACCCACACAGACATAATCGATTTCTTTGCAGGATTGTAATGTTTTTTCAGGAACCAATGACGGATGCCCACCGCCCACAATAACAAGACTTTCAGGGCTTTGTTCTTTGACAAGTTTTGCAGCATTTAGGGTATCATCTACAAAATAGGTACAGGCCGTACTAAGCCCCACAACATCGGGTTTTAAGCGCTTGACTTTTTCTTGTAGATCACGCCATGGATGCTCGGCGATAGTGCAGTCCATGAATTCCATATCAAAATTGTTTTCAAGATACGCGGCAAGCTGCAGGCACGCGGGACTCGGCATCCATGCCCTTAAGAATTCCCAAATTTTATGGGGTGGATCAACAAGCAAAAACTTCATTTATTCTCTCCAAAATAAATCTCTTGAATTACATTACTGGTTGATAATTGGCTGGCATCTCCCTGACTGATAATATACCCATCATCCATAACAAAGCCAAAATCAGCAATAGACAGAGCGGCTTTTGCGTTTTGTTCAGCCAAAAAAATAGTTAGCCCTTTTTCTTTCAAATGCTTCAGCGACTTTAATATCTCTTCAATAATAACGGGCGCTAGCCCTAAAAACGGTTCGTCCAGGAGCAGTAGTTTGGGGCAAGACATCAGCGCTCTTCCAATGGAAAGCATCTGCTGTTCTCCGCCGCTAAGAGTTCCCGCTTTTTGGTGACACCGCTCTTTGAGTACAGGAAAAAGGTCATATACATAGTCTTTTTCCTTTTCTATTTTCTTTTTGGAATCTATCTCTTTTCTGTTGGGGTAAGCACCCAGGTACAGGTTGTCTTCTACTGAAAGGGTATAAAATATGTGGCGTCCCTGAGGGGCGTGCCCGATACCCATGGAAACAATACTGTACGGCTTCGATTTTAACAGGCTTTTACTGTTAAAAAGGATCTCCCCAACTGTGATTTTTCCGTCAAAATCGCTGATTACCCCGGAAATTGCTCTGAAAAGAGTTGTTTTACCGGCGCCATTAATACCGAGAAGGCAGGAAATATTACCCTGTTCTATCCATAGGGAGCATCTATCAAGCGCACGGATATCGCCGAAAAGTGATTCGTACCAAACAGTAAAGTTATTGATTTCTAGTAGTTTCAATAGTTAAGATTAATTCTTCTTCCAATTAATTGCGAGAAAGGGTTCAGGGATTCGAGGATTCCCCTCGAGGCCCCTCGGGGTCTTCGACAAGGGTTCCCCGCTCAAAGTCCGGGATCTTCGACAAGTGTTTGTTTTCAAGTGATTTTATTAAAGCCTTAAGCATTTTTTCGATCTCCCCAATTTTACTTTGAAATCCTGATATATTTTTCCTATCAAAATAACCTAAATCACCAGCTAATAATAGTTGTGTTTCTAATTCACACGTAGAGCCATAAGCTATATATAAAAACCTTATATAGTCTTGAGTTGTCTTTCTTCCATATCCCTCAGCAATATTAGAAGGGATAGACAGGGCAGCCCGTCTCATTTGGGATGTTATGCCATACCTTTCATTTTGAGGAAATTTCTTTGTTATTTTATAAACAGCCAAACATAATTGATAAGATTTTTACCAAACGTTTAATTCTTTATAAGTTTTTAGCACTTCACTTGAATCCTCGACCCCTTGAATTCTGTTTATATCATAAACTCATTTGGCGATGATCCCAATGAATTAAGAAGGAAGGTAAGCATCAATTACCGCTTCATTCGTTCGTATTTTTTCGGCCTTACCCTTAGCAATAATTTCACCGTGATTCAACACAACAATTTCATCTGCGATATTTGAAATGGTTCCAAAATGATGATCAATAATGAGAATTGTCATCCCTTGTTGTTTGAGCTGGATCAATTTTTCGGCCAAAAATTTAATTTCAGTTATGTTTAACCCACCGAACGGCTCGTCAAGGAGAAGCAGTTTCGGTTCCATGGCAAGACATCTGCCAATCTCTATCAATTTTCTTTCCTGAAACGTGATCTGGGATAGTTTCCGATCAGCTTTATCGTAAAGCTCTAAAAATTCGAGTTTTTCAAAAGCCTTGACCATATTCCGGTGTTCTTCTCGATATATCTTTGGCAGCCATAGTCCGGCCAGGAAAAAGGAGACCGATGTTTTAAGGTAACGTCCCACCATAATATTTTCGATTACGTTTAAATGCTCAAAAAACTGGCTGGTTTGAAAGGTCCTGGATATCCCTAAGTTGGCTATTTTATCCGAAGAGGTCTTTGATATATCAACATCGTTAAAATAAATCGACCCTGAATCTGCTGTTTCCAGCCCGCATATAATATTAAAAAATGTGGTTTTGCCTGCACCGTTGGGACCGATTATTGCTTCAATTTTTCCGGCTTCAATATCCATAGAAACAGATCGCAAGGCATTTAATCCGTCAAAATTTTTTACAACGTCTTTAACGCGTATTAAGTGTTTCGTCATTTATCTATTTCTTTTCGCCAGTTTTCATCCGCGTACGTTCGAACAAAATCAAACCACCTTAATCCGATACCTCTAAATATACCTTCCGGTAGAAACACAAGAAATAAGATCAGGATAATACCGAAGAACGGAAGACTGTACGCCTGATACTCACCCAACCAGTTAATAATCCATGTGAGAAGGACAGCACCCGTGATCGTACCAAACAGGCTTCCCATTCCGCCGATAATGACCATCATGACAAAAATAACCGACATATTCAGCCCAAATGATTCCGGGCTGACTGATGTTAGAACAGATACAAACAGTCCGCCCCCTATCCCTGCGTAAACAGCGCTTAGAACAAAAAAATTCAACTTCACTTGAGAGGGATCGATACCGATTGTTTTGGATGTATCTTCATTAAAAGCAACGGCCAAAGACGCCTTTCCATATTTTGAATGAATAAGGTGGCGTGAATATACAAACAGAATGTAAAGAATGAACCAGACCAGATAAAACTGTTTTAAAGATGTGTCGAATTCAAATCCGAAGATTGAAAACCAGGGAATCCCGTATATACCGGATACACCTCCGGTGAGGTCTGTCAGCTCAGTTGCGAACACTTGAAAAATTTGCACGAGCCCTATGGTCGCAAGAGCTAGAAAATATTCCCGGAGTTTAAGGATGGGTTTGCCTACGATAAAGGCCAAAAGCCCCGAAATGAGCCCGGCCGCCAATAATGAAAGTGCTGACGGCAGACCGAACCGGGTAGACAAGATTGCCATACTATAACCGCCGATCCCAAAAAAAGCGGCATGCCCAATCGATATTTGTCCGGCATAGCCCAAAAAAAGCGATAGGCCAAGGGCTGCAATAGCGTAAATTCCGGCAATGACCATAATATGGTTATAAACGATATCATCAAAAAGCAGTGGAAGGAGTAAAAAAATAATAATAAAATATACTTCTATTTTTTTAATATAATTTTGTTTTATCACTATTTTCGTGACTCCTCTAATGCCCTTGAGCCGAGAATGCCTTTCGGTTTAAAATATAAAATAAGGAGCAGGACAATGAATGCTATGGCGTCTTTATATCCAGCGGGGATAAATCCCACGCTCACGGATTCAACCACACCAAGAATAAGGCCGCCCAAAACGGCACCGGAATATTTTCCCCATCCGCCGATGACGGCTGCAGAAAATCCTTTTAAACCTAATATTGCTCCGGAGTTGTATTGTGTAAAAAAAAGCGGGGTGATAAATATTCCGGCAATGGCACCGATACCGGCGCTGATTCCAAATGAAAGCATTACAATAAAGTTGCCTGGAATACCTGTCAGATCCGAACCCAGCCGATCTGTTGAAACAGCTTCCATAGCCTTTCCAATAAAGGTATAGCGAGACACCATGTACAGGATAATGACCAGCAGTAACGTGGCACCAATCACAAAGAAGCTTTGTGTATTAATTCGAACCGAGTTGAATATTTCAAAAGAAGGCGCATCTATAAATGGCGGAAGCGATCGCGGTGAGGGGCCGAATAGAATTCCGGCACTGCCGCTCATAAAGATGGACAGCCCGATGGTTACCATGATGAGAATTAAAACAGGCTCATCTCTGATGGGGTGGATGACTGCACGCTGAAGAAAAAGCCCAGCCATAGACACAAGAAATATAGAAGTTACAGCGGCGGGAAAATATGAAAAGCCGAGTTTTTCAATGAAAAAGACAGCGCACAAGGCACCCAGCATAACAAACTCACCCTGTGCGAGATTTAAAATATTAGAGGCCCTGTATATGGTAATGAATCCCAGGGCAATCAGGGAGTAAATTGCACCGGTTGTCAGGCCGGATATGGCTAGTTGTACAAAAATTTCAAACGGCACAGTTTCAGCCTTGTAATATTGATCTATTCAAATTCAGGCAGTTTAATCCGATTAAACTTTCGGTCCTGGATCCTTACAAAAACCATATCTTTTTTGGTTAACCCATCGTGATCTGAAGGGCTGAAATTGTAGATGCCGGTACAGCCCTTAAAATCTTTTGTGCTTTCAAAAGCGTCTCTGAAGTCAGAACGGGTCACGGGTTTTTTACTTCTCTTAATCGCATCATGAATCAGCCATATAATATCGTATCCATGGCCTGATATCTGTTCCGCTCCCTGTTTGTATTTGACCAGCATTCTTTCATGGAAATCAATAATGGTTTTGCGGATCGGATCATTTTCATCCAGCTGATATGGGACCACAGGTTTTCCTGTAGGAAATTCTACTCCTTCAACAGCGTCTCCGCCAATACCGATGATAAAGCCAAACCCAAACGCGTGAGTACCAAGGATAGGCGTTTTGATTCCCAGGGTGCGCATGTTCTTGCAGATAATCGGTCCTGGAGGACCGCCTGTTGATGCGTAAAACGCGTCAATGTTTTCTGACTCAATTACCGGCTTCATTTTAATGAGCTGGGGAGTCATATCGATGTCCGAGGGTTTGTGGGTTTCCTCGGATATAATGGCCTGAATCCTTTTTCCCGCTGCCAGCCGTTTAAAATTTTGTGCTAAACTCATGGCAAGCGGCCAGTTGCCCGGGAAAACCAGAATTTTTTTATATCCCCTGGCTAGGCAAAGATCCACCAGCTTTTCAGAAACGAGAATATCACTGTGGGCAATATTGAAGGCATACTTTTGATTTAAGTCCCGGACTCTGGGATTTGATGGGCAGACAACGATGTTTGTGATCTGTTCTTTTTCTGCGATGTCCCTTGTTGTTGCCTGGAAATTATCTTCAAATGGCCCCACTACGGCGAGGATATTCTTGTCTCTTGTGAATTTGAGCATATTGGCAGAAACTTTTGCCAGATCAAAGCCGTTATCTTCGATGACAAGCTCCAGAGGGTGACCATTGATCCCTCCCATTTCATTAATCCGTTCAACCTCCATTTCCATAGCCATTACCAGTGTTTTGGTTATATTGGCATAAGGACCTGTTAGCTCAAGATTTACGCCTATTTTATACGGGGTATACCCTTCAGGCCCAGAAGATTTGCATGATAGTCCAAATGCTAAAAAAAACAGACAAATAATAATGATTATACTATTCTTAAAAATTCTCATTCTCCGACCTCTGCCATCCATAAAAATTATCGAATAAAATGATTTCGTATCAAGTTTGCAAAACCATGTCAACGTATCAGATATTTAAAAAAAGCTAAAGGCACTGATTACACTTCGGATATCCATTTTTTTACATCCGGCAGTGCCTTTGTATTCCATTCATTTGAAACTCTTATTTTTACAAACGCGTTAAACATGCTGTCCAAAAGCCGGACAACCCTTTCGTAGAGATATATTTTATCCAAAACAGCCCCTTCAACATCTTCGCTTGTTTCAATGATAGATGTTTCCGGTGTTTTTAAATTAGTTATACTAAGGCTTTCGCCTTTGAGTGTGAATTGCCATTTTTTATCGCCTGCTTTGTAAAAAAGGTTAAGCTCTGTAACCATTGCTCCTTTTTTTAAAGCTAAAATGCCTTCTTCAAATCCCGCTTCATCTCCCTGTATTATAATACTTTCAAGGGCTTCATCACGCCTGTTTTCCAGTACGATACGATTCCCAATTTCAAGGGCGGTTAATTCATCATCCAGAGATTTTAAAAGATGTAAATCATTTTCTATTGTATGCCACAGCCAGGTAAGAAATTCATGGCCTAAAAATCTGAATCGGTTGTAAGAAACAGCAACGTCGAGCATTGTCTCCTCCGTTATTTTCCAAAATGTGTAAATGACAATTGACTGAGAACATCTCTTTCTGAATCGGAAAGGCTGGCAGTAAGATGGGCCATGGTATAAGGGAAGAGCCTGATAAGAGGGAGCTTGAAAGACTTTTTAAATAAGGTTTCAAGTTCTTCATTGGCATTTTTCATACTGGAAAAAAACCACAGCCATCCTTCTTCAAGATTCCAGATAAGATCATAGACATTCGGTGTGGAAGGGACGCGTAAGCTCAGTACATTCAAGACATGGTCTTTTATCATATTTTTTTCTTCTTTTGACAGATATTCACGACCGCTTTCTGTCAGACGTTTTGCCTGTTCCATTGCCGTATGCTTTTTTATTACTTTAGGGGGGTTACTTTTTTTGTCAATTCGTAATGAAAAGATCAGATAGGGTCCTATTACAAAGGACGAACCCTCAAAATCAGCAGTAAAAGGATGGTTGAACGATGTCCAGCCGACGGCCTTCTCAGAAGCATCATCATCAATTTCCGATATAGAGTATTGTCTGAGTCCTGATGCCACAGTTTCCATAACCGGTTCCTCAATTTTACCTTCAACCTTATAGCGTGTAAGAGAACCTGTTGATGATAATAAACCCATGTGCCTAAAGCTCCTGAAAAAAGAATATAGTGTTTTTGGCCCGAAAAAGAGCTGTACCCATAGCCCATTTACATGGCAGTTACAAGCAAATTTCTGAATCTTGAATGAAAATTCAGGTGATTGTTTGTACTATTTGGCGTGAAAAACGTGATACATTAAGAACGTATATAGAAAGACAAACGGCA
>JAFDFT010000476.1 GCA_019309685.1 Deltaproteobacteria bacterium | reverse complement strand
ATAACCAAAAACCAAGATGAATCAGACGTCAGACATAAATGAATATATCAATGCATTAAAAGCATCAGGGCGTATGGGGCATCAAGTCGCCTATCATATGGTATTACCGGGAAACAGATCGGTATGGGCCGAGACAGAAAAACCGTTACCAGCAGAAATAAAAAATATAATGAATGCAAGCGGTATCCGTAAACTGTACAAACACCAGGCGATCGCAGTCGATTTCATTCGAGAAGGTCACCATGTGGTTGTTTCAACGCCTACTGCAAGCGGTAAAACAATCATTTATAATATCCCTGTTATTGAGAAATATATTAATAATCAGAACACAAAAGCCCTATACATCTTTCCATTAAAGGCGCTAGCCCAGGATCAGCTAAGAAACCTTAATGACATCACAAAACCTTTAAATAGTAATGTGTTTTCAGCAGCAATATATGACGGTGATACTTCAAACTGGCAAAGAAAAAGATTAAGAGAAAATCCGCCGAATATTTTATTGACCAATCCCGAGATGATACATCTGTCTTTGCTTGCACATCATACTAAATGGGAAACGTTTTTATCACATCTCGAAACAGTGGTTGTTGATGAGATCCATACCTACAGAGGAGTTATGGGGTCGCACATGGCTCAGGTTTTTAAAAGATTGCAAAGAATTTGCTCCTATTACGGCGCGAACCCGAACTATATCTTTTGTTCCGCTACAATTGGAAATCCTTCTCAACTTGCTGAACAGTTAACTGGATTTAAGGTTAAAGAAGTATCAAAGAGCAGTGCGCCAAGAGGAAAACGGCATATCATTTATTTTGATCCTGTGGATAGCCCTGCGCAATCGGCCATACTTTTATTGAAAGCTGCTCTGCATCGCGGCTTAAAAGCAATTGTTTATACGCAATCGAGAAAGATGACCGAACTCATTGCTCTCTGGGCGGCAAATAAGTCCGGAAAGTTTGCTAAACACATTAGTGCTTATCGCGCAGGATTTTTGCCTGAAGAAAGACGAGAAATAGAATCCAAACTATTCAATGACGAGCTTTTAGCCGTGATATCTACCAGTGCTCTTGAACTCGGTATTGATGTTGGAGGGTTGGATCTATGTATTCTGGTTGGATATCCGGGGTCTCTTGTATCTACGTGGCAAAGAGGCGGAAGAGTAGGTCGCAGCGGACAGGATTCCGCTCTAATCTTAATTGCAGGTGAAGACGCGCTTGATCAATACTTTATTCGAAATCCGAAAGAGCTGGTTAATAGAGAACCTGAATCCGCGGTTGTAAATCCACAAAATCGAGTTGTTATGGAAAAGCAATTGGTATGTGCAGCAGCGGAACTGCCTTTAAAAATCGATGAAAACATACTGTCAGGTAAAATTGTCGAAAATGTCATTAAAAAGCTTGAAAAGGAGGGCAAACTCTTAAGAAGCGCTGATGGGACTGAGTTTTATTCAAGTAGAAAAGCGCCTCATCGACATGTTGACCTTAGAGGTACAGGCACCAGCTACACGATTGTTGAGAGCAGCACAAACAGGATCATCGGAGAAATTGATGGTTTCCGGGCATACAAAGAAACCCACAAAGGGGCCGTATATCTTCACAAAGGTGATTCTTTTGTCATAAAGCATCTTGATTTAGACACAAAAACAGTCAACGCTTCTCAAGCAAAAGTAGATTATTATACAAGAGTGAGGTCCAATAAGAATACAGAAATCCTGCGAACACATATGGAGAAAACCGTATGGGGAACAAAGGTGTATTCAGGGACATTGAAAGTTACGGAACAAATTACCGGATTTGAAAGATGGCGCATTTATGGAAAAAGGAAAATAGATATTATACCACTGGATTTGCCTCCAATCGTTTTTGAAACAGAAGGCCTGTGGTTTATTATTCCCCCTGAGATTCAAACAAAGGCGGAGAAAAAGTATCTGCATTTTATGGGGGGGATTCATGCAATGGAGCATGCCGCCATAGGCGTATTTCCATTACTGGTAATGGCGGATAGAAATGATCTGGGAGGAATATCCACACCGGTTCATGAACAGTTGGGTAGTGCTGCCATATTTATATATGACGGTATTCCCGGCGGCGCAGGTTTGTCAACGCAAGCCTTTCATCGTGCGGAAAAGCTTTTAGAGTTTACGTTAAATATGATTGATAAATGCGAATGCGCGCAGGGTTGTCCGTCATGTGTGCATTCTCCAAAATGCGGTTCCGGAAACCGGCCGATTGATAAGGCTTCGGCAGTATTTCTGCTCAAAGAAATAAAATGTTATCGGTCAGCAAAAAAGAAATCAAAAACCTCTTTCGCTAAAAAAGATAAACCACTGCAAATTTCCAATACTTTGCAAAAGTCTTTTCCAAAAAACTATTGTGTGCTTGATGTTGAAACACAAAGATCCGCAGAAGAAGTTGGCGGGTGGCATAGAGCGGATCTTATGGGGATAAGCTGTGTTGTAATTTATGATTCTGAAAAAGACGTTTTTATTGAATTTACAGAAGATAAAATCGAAGACCTGATCTACGCAATAAAGGGATTTGATTTAATTATTGGTTTTAACATTCTAAAATTTGACTACAGCGTTCTTAGCGGATATTCACGTTTTGATTTTAGAATGTTAAATACATTGGATATGCTGCAGGAAATTCATCATCGACTTGGATATAGGCTATCACTGGATCATCTTGCTTCTGTAACATTAGGTAGAAAAAAAACGGCTGACGGACTACAGGCATTAAAATGGTGGAAGCAGGGGAAGATTCAAAAAATAATAGATTACTGCAAACAGGATGTAAGGATTACACGAGACCTTTTTTTGTACGGTAAGGAAAATGGGCATCTTTTATTTAATAATAAAGCGGGAAATACTGTGCGTGTTCCGGTTGAGTGG
>JAFDFT010000075.1 GCA_019309685.1 Deltaproteobacteria bacterium | reverse complement strand
GAACCTGACGACCCATCCGAATATACAAATCGGCTTAATAACGATTACACAAAATTTGCAAGAACATATGATATCGCCGTTAAGGCACTTCCGTTCTGGAAGACCTGGTTAAAAAAGGTCATCCCATATATCGAGGGAGAAAGAATATTAGAAGTCTCTTTTGGCACAGGATATTTGCTGCGTTTATATGCCGAAGGTTTTGAAACGTATGGTATTGACTATAACGATAAAATGGTCGAAATCGCTCAGTCGAATCTAAGGAAAAAAGGTATCCAGGCTAACCTGCAGCAGGGAAATGTGGAATCACTGCCCTTTGAAGATGAATTTTTTGATTGCATTGTAAATACCATGGCATTTACGGGCTATCCAAATGGAAGACAGGCTATGTCCGAAATTTACCGCATATTAAAACCTGGTGGAAAACTAATTCTTCTTGATTTTGATTACCCTGCTAATAGAAACTGGTTCGGATACAAGCTGGTTAAGCTCATGGAAGCTGCGGGAGATACACTAAAAGATATATCTGGTTTTCTGAAAGCATTCTCATTCGACTTCAGTGAAACGGAAGTTGGCGGATTTGGAAGTGTTCACCTATATGTTGCAATAAAAAAATAGCTTGTCTTAGACAAAGACGAGTTAAATACATCGGCTGCTTGTCAGGTATTTTTATTTCGAATAGACAATGAGACCTTTGAAAAATAGTGATTTTTGTTCAAGTTCAAGGAAGGCGATAATTTTAACCACAGGAATACACTTAGTATTTCGAGGATTAAAATTTAAGCCTGACACAGAAATTGAGCAAAAAGCGGAGTTTCGCAAAGGTCTCACAATGAAGCTTGATATACTTATCTCATTGTCCAACTTCAAGTGTTACTGAATAGATATTCATTAAATAATTGTCTAAATATCTTATTTTTCATAAAATCAATACCTTTTTATCTTGACACATCCCTTTGTTTCCCGGACGATTTATCTACGTTTTTAGAAACAGATAACGCGTGGATTTCCACTCGCACTGGCATGAAATAACGTCGTATATCACATGTTCCTATTTCAACCCTGGGGCATGTAGCTGCACACAGAGCGCTCGCTTTCGCTGGAAAAACGGCGAATGATGTTGAAATGATCATTTTTGGTACCACCACACCGGATCAAATCTGCCCCAACACCTCATCACACGTTCAAAAATTAATGTGTGCAAAAAACGCCGCTTGTATTGATTTAAATACCGCTTGTACCAGCTTTTTATATTCATTAACCGCCGCGACTTCCATGATTCGAACAGGTGTTATTAAAAACGCGATTGTTATTGGTGCTGAAGTAATATCCCCCCTTATCGATTGGCATAATCGTAATATTGCTATATTATTTGGAAACGGGGCATCCGCTTTATATATTGAAGCCACAGATCAAAAAGAGGGCCTGTTGGCGGAAGAACTAGGCTGTTTTTGTGATGTAAGGTAAATTTTATCCGTTCATGCTTTGGTTCTCTATACGCCAACAAAGGCTATCACCTAGGAAATACAGAGTGGAATTTTGAAGGCCAGGAAATATTCAGGAAAGCAGTGAATGGTATGATAGGTGCAAGTGAAAAAGTGTTGGAAAAAAGTGATCTTACAATCAGCGATATTGATCTTGTTGTTCCCCATCAGGCCAACGTGCGCATCATCAATGCTGTTGTTGAGCATCTTAATATTCCCATCGAAAAAGTGTTTTTAAATGTGCATCGATACGGCAATATGTCCGCAGCAACCGTGCCAACTGCAATCGTAGAAGCTCTGGAAGAAGGCCGTATTCTTCCGCATAGCAATATCCTTTCACCTGCCTTTGGCGGCGGATTAACATGGTGCGCTCATTTTTTAAAATGGGGTGAAAGGGTTACTCCTCTGGAACTATCCGATATTGAACTGCCTCCTTGCGATAAAAGCGCTTTGGAACTGGTCGAAGAAATGAAAATAGCAAAAGAAAGGGGTATTCGTTCTAAACCGACCGTACGTTGACAACCAGCTGAAGGTTGTATTACCTGAATTTTGCACAAATTGGAGACTTTCATATGCAAGGCATCTAAGGGTGAAGCCATAGTGAACTATTGCGAACCCTTAGTAACGCAGCATATGGAAGTCTCCGGTTTGCCCATCGGGTGAAAATTGATGAGAAAATATAACAATTTTCCTTTTACCATATGGGTATAATTCATTAATTTCAGACTATTGCTGGAACTATTATTATCACTCATCGAAAAAGATTCTCATCAATTTTCATGCAAGATTCAAGTATTAAATTCTCGATGCCAATGGCTTGTTACCCTGGCAGTATTTATTTCTTGCTTGCGCTTTTTCCATTAAGATAGTACCTTGATATTTATAGAAGATATACAAAAACCGGTATAAAACCAGCTATTCTTAAGCCCTTATTCAATTAATAAAATAAAAGTTTTTCATTTTATTTACTCTCTTTTGAGGTAGTTCTTTTTACATGTTAAATATATTTGAAGCTGATTTGTCAAATGACACGCATGCCGGCGCAATAATAGAACTTCTTAATATATATGCAATGGAGCTTGTGGGTGGTGGGGAAGAACTTCAAGGTTTTGTTAAAAAAAACTTAATCCCCAAGCTTAAGGAGAGGCGGGATTGTTTAGTCTTTTTAGCATTTGATAATAGTACACCCGCTGGACTGATAGTCGGGTTTGAAGGCTTTTCAACTTTTCTGTGCAAACCCTTGCTGAACATTCACGATTTTGTTGTGGCGCCAAATTATCGATGTCAGGGACTGGCTCTTAAATTACTTAAAAAAGCGGAAGCGATAGCGAAAGAAAGGGATTACTGCAAACTCACCCTCGAAGTTTTGGAAGGAAATGAATCCGCAAAGTCAGTCTATCATAGATTTGGCTTTGAGCCCTACCACTTAAATCCCAAAATGGGAAAAGCGTTTTTTTGGGAAAAAAAGCTCTAATCTTGTTGGAAAAGCTGATACTGCGGACGTCATAAAATTATCCTGATTTGACTAAATATTTATTGATTTTTTATTGTAATATATAAGCCATGCCAGTTAAATTTACTAAAAACGATTCTAATGATCTTACCATTATTGACATTATTGGGGATGTAACTCTTGAAGATATTTTCGATGCTGTACAGCAATATGAAAAGTCCGGGCTTTCAAAATATGAAATATACAATTTTCAAAATTACACTGGACCGCATTTAGGATTTGAAGAATTGAGGAATGTTTCCACCATTATCCCAAACATAGCCAGTACCAGACCCCAGGGAAGCAAAACAGCATTACTTTGGTCTGAATCTGATCCCGTTGGATTTGGCATTTCAAGACAAGTAATAGCGTTACTTGAAGTCAAAAATGTGCACTTCGAAATGAATGTATTTTACAGCATGAATGAAGCGCTTGTCTGGATTGGGATCGTCCCGTAAAAAACTAAATATGGCATAAAAAGCTTATTGCCTGAATTTTGCACGAATTGGAGGCTTCATATGCAAGGCATCTAAGGGTGAAGCCATAGTGAACTATTGCGAACTCTTGGTAACGCCGCATATATACGCCTCCGGTTTGCCCGTCGGGTGAAAATTGATAAAGAAATCGATGGATACTCCTTTTTTACCATATGGGCAAACTGTTATAATGTCAAAATACTGAGGGAACTATCATCATGACTCATTGGAAAATATTTTTATCAATTTTTATACAAGATTCAGGTAAGAAATCGTTAAGCCTATATAAAGGAGGATTATATGAAAAAAAGCCACATCATTGACTATGATATTATAGGCGATGATTTGCAGATTGTTGAAATAGAGCTCGACCCAGGCGAAACAGTGATCGCGGAGGCAGGTGCCATGAATTACATGGATAATGAGGTTTCATTCGAAGCAAAAATGGGGGATGGCTCCAATCCCAATGAAAGTGTTTTCAATAAACTCCTCAATGTAGGCAAGAGGGCACTCACCGGCGAATCCATTTTTATGACACATTTTTCAAACACCGGCATAGAAAAAAAACGGGTTGCATTTGCTGCACCGTACCCAGGAAAGATCATTCCCGTTGATTTGTCACAAATCGAAGGGGATCTCATTTGTCAGAAGGATGCGTTTCTTTGCGCGGCTTTGGGCACTCAGATAGATATAAGCTTTACGCAACGGATGGGAACCGGATTTTTCGGTGGTGAAGGATTTATCCTTCAGCGTCTTCGTGGAGATGGTATTGCGTTTATACATATCGGCGGTACGGTTGTGGAGAAAGTGCTAAAAAATGAAATAATACGCGTTGACACAGGATGCCTTGCCGCTTTCACATCCGGTGTAAATTATAATATTGAAATGGCAGGCGGTCTCAAATCCATGTTCTTCGGCGGAGAAGGCTTCTTCCTTGCTACCCTGAACGGAACAGGGACTGTTTTCTTGCAGAGCCTTCCCTTTTCACGAATGGCAGACCGTATCCTGCAACATGCCCCTAAAGCGGGCGGTACACGCAAAGGTGAAGGATCTGTTTTGGGCGGTCTTGGGGACCTTATTAACGGCTCTTGATAAATTGTTTTGGATCATCTCCAAGAGAGTTGATGATCCGAAAAGGGTTTCCCGCTCAAAGTCCGGGATCTTCGACAAAGGGCCCAAGGATTCCAGGGTTCGAGTGAAGTGCATAAAATATAAAGAAAATTATAAATTTGGTAAAAGTCTTAACAGCCCTGTGTATTTCGTATAACACTACGGAAAGATAAGGCAGAAGGATAGGTCAATATTAAATAGCATCGATATGCGGGCTATGACCTTCTGTGTGAGTGATGGACATAGCTATTATCACCTTAACATCTTGGATATATTGGCTTAAAATCCTATAAGGAATATCAAAATCAAATTGGAGAGATTTAAGGGGTTAAAAGAATGTTTAAGCCATCGATAAAATCATTAAAAAACAAATACTTGTCGAAGATCCCGGACTTTGAGCGGGAAGCCCTTGGCCCCTTGTCAAAGACCCCGAGGTTTCTCGAGGGGATTCCTAGAATCCTTTTCTCCAACTAAATTGGAGAAAAGCTTTTATTTTAAATAGAACAAACAGGTTTTAAAAGCATAGCTTCCTTCTTTAATATACAATTTCCGCAAAAATGTTAATCTATAAAAAAGGAAAACATCATGAAAGAAAAAGGCATTTCATCTTACGCGGACGTATTGGCATATGAAAAGACCCCATTTGAAAAGCGGTTAAAAGCTACAAACACATACGACATGATCAAACACGGTACTTCCCTGGATCCTGATTCGCCTGCGCTTTCTTTTCTGCTGTCAGGTGAACACTACAATGATCCTATTCAGGTAAATCATCGGGATCTCATGGCCAACATCAACAGAGCGGCAAATCTTTTCCATGACCTGGGAGTTGGTCCAAATGATGTTGTTTCCTTCCTTCTCCCCAGTATTCCACAGGCCCAATACATTTTCTGGGGAACAGAAGCTGTTGGAATCATCAATCCCATCAACCCCCTTCTTGAATCAGAAACCCTTAGAGATATCCTTCAGGCCGCAGGCACAAAAGTGCTTGTTTCTTTGGGCGAATACCCAGGCACGGACATTTGGCAAAAGGTCGAAAGCATACGAAAAGAACTTCCAAAGGTTGAAACCATTGTTCGAGTCATGGGCCCAAGCGATGAAAAAAACAATATCGTAGGTTTTGATGAAGTCATCAACAATTATAATGGAGAATGTCTCGATTTCTCACGTCAAATAGATCCGGATGAAATCGCGTCCATACTCCATACGGGTGGCACTACCGGAACACCAAAACTAGCGCCGCGCAGCCATATGAACGAAATATCCATGGCATTTCTGGTGGGCACACACAACGTTTTTTTTAAGGGAGATACGGTTCTTGGCGGTTTACCGCTTTTTCATAACTACGGGTTAATGGGTACAGGGCTGTATCCTTTTTCTATCGGCGCGCATGTCGTCATGCTTTCGCCTATGGGGTATCGGGATCCGACTGTTCTTCAAAATTTTTGGAAAATCGTCGAACGCTATCAAGCTGCTTCTTTCCCCGCTGTCCCTACCCTGCTTTCAATGCTTTTGGAAATCCCCAAAGATAATGCTGATATTTCTTCTCTTCGTTTTGCCATTTGCGGTGCTGCCCCTCTTTCCGTTGAGCTTGCACACCGGTTTGAAGAATATGCCGGTATCAAGGTTGTTGAAGGATATGGTCTCACTGAAGGAACAACAGGATCTTCCATTAATCCTGTAAATGGCATTGTAAAAATAGGATCTGTGGGCATTCGATGGCCATACCAGGATATGAAGATATTTATAACTGATGATGGAGGAAAATTTGCACGGGAAGCTGAAACAGATGAAATCGGAACTGTCTGTATCAAAGGCCCCAACGTCTTTAAAGGCTACATGGAAGAACGTCATAACAAAAATCTATGGCCCAAACCGGGTTGGCTCAATACCGGGGATATGGGAAGGCAGGATTCAGACGGATATTTCTGGATTACCGGCCGCAAAAAAGAGCTTATCATTCGAGGAGGTCACAATATCGATCCCGCGCTCGTTGAGGAACCTCTTTATCAGCTTCCGGACGTTCAGGTGGCCGCCGCAGTTGGACGGCCGGATGCACGCGTCGGAGAAGTTCCGGTCGCCTACGTTCAACTTGCTGAAGGTTCTGTTTTAACAGCTGATAAAATTATGCAGCATCTTGAAAAAACAGTTGGTGAACGCGCGGCCATACCTAAGGAAGTTATTATTATCGACGAAGTGCCGCTGACAACAGTCGGAAAAGTATTCAAGCCCGCATTGAAATGGAAAACCATTAAAAAAGTATACCAAAGTGAACTTCAGACATTAGTTGATGTGACTGAAAGTGTAGATATTCAAGTTGGCGAAGATAAAGTACACGGCTCGCTTGCCACTATCACTATAAAGCCTTCATCAAATGCTTCAGCGGATGAGATCAAAAAGAAGGTTGACGGTCTGCTGGGAAACTATACCGTCAGATACCGCGTTATTATTTTATCCTGACACCACAACTGTTTTTTATGTATTTCAGGTTATCTTTCATTCTGATATATTTTGTATTCGTTACCGGTTGTCTGGGACCAGTGAAAAATCTATATCCTCCGGCACCTGGTGAACTAATCAAGACGATTTATGTGATAAGCCATGGCTGGCACACAGGTCTTGTTATTGATACAAAGGATCTCACCAATCAGAAACGCCTTATTCCTGACTTCTTTAAAAAGAGCACATCTGTTGAATTTGGCTGGGGGGATGAAGGATTTTACAAATCAAAAGAATTTAGTGTATGGAAAACTGTAAAAGCAGCTGTTTTGCCTACACCCACAGTTTTACATTTAGTGGATCTTCGTTTTTCTGTGGTTACACATTTCCCTGAAAGTGGAATCATCCAGGTAGATCTGAGTGAAAAAGGTTTTCAAAAATTGTGTGCATATATTGAATCCTCATTTTTAATAGATTCCAAAGGAAATGTAATAGAGTCCGGACCCGGGATTTACGGGAGAAGCCGGTTTTATCGTTCAAATGAAAGTTATTTTTTTCCTAAGACCTGCAATGTCTGGACCGCTTCTGCGCTTCGAACAGCAGGCTGTCCAATAACACCCGTGTATGCTATCAGATCTGAAAATGTATTCAATCAAACCAAAAATTTTGGCATAGTCATTCAGGAGATGAAGTATGATTAAATAGTTGAACTTAGTGTTAACTATTTATTGTATAAATAATTCTTATTTGAAGGATGTAAAATGAATTTACAGGAAAAAAGAGACATCGCGTCTAAAATCGCATGGACATATCTCGGCACTCCATATGTGTGGGGTGGCGATGACCCTATCTTGGGGTTTGATTGCTCCGGTTTTTGTATAGAGATTTTAAAATCCGTAGGCATCTTGCCAAAAACGGGCGATTGGACCGCCCAAATGCTGTGGGATAAATTCAAGGAAAAAGAAATCGATACTTCACATGCAGGATGTCTTGTTTTCTGGAACAACAGCAGTAAAACCAAAATTGTCCATGTGGAATACGCGATTAATGACGCTCTTAGCATTGGCGCTTCCGGCGGCGGCAGTGCAACAACCTCTGTATCAGCAGCGATTGCTCAGAATGCATACATCAAAGTTCGCCCATTTAAATCCAGGCGCAACATAAAAGGCTTTCTGGATCCTTTTCTTGAATCTCCTTAATTTATCAAATGAATTTAATGAGAGGAGATTGCCAGAAAAATAAGATAAGACCAAACAGTTAATGACGATAAAAGTTACCCGCTTCATAATCTCAGGGAAGATAGCGATCCTCCCTCTATTTACCCACTTGATATTACAAAATCTATATGGTAGTCAACCCCTATG
>JAFDFT010000475.1 GCA_019309685.1 Deltaproteobacteria bacterium | reverse complement strand
TGAGATCCTTGCATCCCTGAGATGTGTTGATTATGTTACTATTTTTGATGATGCTGATCCGTTATCGCTGATTTCAGTAATAAAGCCGGATGTCCTGGTAAAAGGGGCGGACTGGCAGGAAGATGGTATTATCGGCGCTGATGTTGTCAAAGAAAATGGGGGAAAGGTTGTTCGTGTGTCTGTTGTGCCGGATTCATCAACATCTGATATTATTCAGACAATAATTAACAAGTACACTTAAGTCAGGGTCTCGCTGCTGTGATCTTAAATGAAAAAAAAGGAGTCGCTTATTATACCTTTCCAAATTTCTCAAATCAGCCCGGTATTGCACATGGTATTTTTACAAGAAACGGCGGTAACAGTACAGGCCCTTATGAGGGGTTGAATATCAGTTTCGGAGTGGGTGATGATAAAAAAAATGTTATTAAAAATCGGAATATTATATCCAGTATTTTTAATGATAGAAATATTGTTTCTGCCAGGCAGGTCCATGGTACGGATGGTATTATCTTTAAAGAGGGGGAAGATTCAGTTTTCAGAGAAGATTCAAAGGAGCCGCTGGTTGGCGATGCCTTGATTTCAAATAAAAATCAGATGCTTTTTATGATAAAGGTGGCTGATTGTCAGCCGGTGATGGTATATGATCCTAAACAGCGGGTCGCGGCAAATATTCACTCAGGCTGGCGGGGAAGCGTAAAGAATATTATCGGCCATACTATTCGTATTATGGGAGATAAATTCAATTGTAAATCCAGCGATTTAATCGCTGGCATCGGTCCGTCGCTGGGGCCGTGTTGTGCTGAATTTGTCAATTATAAAAAAGAGATCCCTGAAGCGTATTGGACATACAAAAACCAGGATAATTATTTTGACTTCTGGGCGATGAGTAAAGACCAGCTTTGCAATGCAGGAGTTTTGCCGGGAAATATCCATTTAAGCAATATTTGCACAAAGTGTCATACAGATCGATTTTTTTCCTATAGAGGTGAAGGTACGACAGGGAGGTTTGCTGCGGTGATTGGGTTGGTGTGAAGGTTGTTTTGTTTGTGTGGTATGAAAATAAAGTAAAATGTACGCACACAGAAGTCATCACCCGGCTTGACCGGGTGATCCAGGATTATGGATAATAATGACTATGCGTGTATTTTACCAGGCAAAACGGTTTGTATAGTACTTTGGCATCTGGATACCCTGGATAAACCGGGTATGACAAAGGAAAAAGAGATAATCATATTTACATCATAATTGTATGTGGGAATACAAATGATACAAGAAAATGTACAAGTTTTATGGAATAAGCAGGTAACTGATTCATGTTTTCGGATTGGTTTAAACTGTAATCCAGGTTATTCAGAGGCCAGACCGGGCCAATTTGTCATGCTGCGGGTTTTGGATCAATTAACGCCTCTTCTTCGCCGTCCTTTTTCCATATTCAGCTCGATTAAAGAAGAAGGACGCATTATCGGGATTGAAGTGATGTATAAAGTTGTCGGTCAGGGGACTGAGATTCTTTCAGCCTGTAAAAAAGGGGATGCCATTGATATGCTGGGCCCTCTTGGCAATGGTTTCCGGATCCCGGACAATTGTGATCGCCTCTTTATATTAGCTGGCGGAATTGGTGTGCCGCCTATGTATTTTCTTGCTTCCGATTTAAAAGAAAAATCAAAGAATTTTTTAGAATGTGAGGTATTTCTGGGCGGGCGTACAAAGGAAGATCTTTTTGGTGAAGATGATTTCGAAAAGATTGGTGCAACCATCCATATCGCTACGGATGACGGTAGTAAAGGGGAAAAGGGGTTTATTACGGATCTGCTTAAAAAGCGTTTAACGGATTCTGAGCCGGACATGATCTGTGCTTGCGGGCCAATGGAGATGTTAAAAAAAATAGGCAGTGCAGCGCGATCGCATGGTATTGCCTGTCAGGCATCCGTTGAAACCATGATGGCGTGCGGTATGGGCGCCTGTCTTGGGTGTGCGGTTGAAAGAAAGGATGATAAACAGTATTTGCATGCCTGTGTGGATGGGCCTGTTTTTAACATCGAACAAATAAAACTTTTTGATCAAGAGCCATTAGATGACTCACTATTTAAGATATGAAACAGCAGTAATTTTGCTAATAAACAGGTAATTTCACATTGACTTGCCCATTATCCTGTGATATCAGCACTTACCCCTTGAGCAGGGGCGGATAGCTTGGAATTTTCCGCTTAATAAGGGGTTGTTTTTAATGGAAAATAAGAATAAGAAACTGGCAAAAGAGCTTGTTTATTTCAGTACACTTGGGTTACAGGTTGCTTTCGCAATTATTATTGGATTTTTTTTCGGCCAATATCTTGATGGTAAGTTCAGCACTTCACCATGGCTGACCTATATATTCCTGGCAATTGGAATCATTGCGGGGTTTAGAAATATCGGGCTGGCCATTAAAAGAGTGGAAAAAGCGGACAGGGACGGTACATTTTGAAAATTCAAGAGCGGATTTTTAATTTTGTAAACATTGCTAACTGGACCCTACTGACCGTTATAAGCATAATTGGATTTATTATTAGGACTCCTGATTTTGCATTAGGGATTTTATACGGTGGGTTAATCGTTTCAATAAATTTTCACCTATTATGCCGTACCCTAAAAAATACATTTTCACTGGCTGAAAAGGCTTCATTTACAGGAGTCTTAGCAAAATATTATCTTCGATTTAGTATTAGTGCGATTGTTATTTTTATTCTTGTTATGAATGATATTGTAGATCCAATAGGTTTGGCTATTGGACTTTCTATTGTTGTCATGAGCATTACCCTTGCGGGGGTGCTTGAAGCTAAAAAACTTATATGTGAGGAGACAATGTAAGAAATGGAACATCCATATTTAAGTTTAGTGAAATTATTTGAATTG
>JAFDFT010000074.1 GCA_019309685.1 Deltaproteobacteria bacterium | reverse complement strand
CGCTGCGAATCATTTCCTGATCGTTGTATTTGCCTGCACCGTGCGGATGGGCAAACCAGTGGGAGAATCCATGCTGGGGAAGAATACTGTTTCCCAGGTGCCATTTGCCGGAAAGACCGCAGGTCCAGCCATGTTTGGCCAGGACGTCTGTGTAACAGATTTCATCGTCGAGGAATGATTTGGCATTGGGACCCATATCGGCCTTGGGAGTTAAGAAATCATGGACGCCGTGCTGCGACGGGATACGGCCGGTGAGAAAAGATGCCCTGCTGGCGGAGCATACAGGGACGTTGGTGAAAAAATTCTCAAACCGTACGCCGGTTGTTGCAATGCGGTCAATGTTTGGGGTGCGGATTTCAGGATTGCCGTAACAACCAGCGGCCCAGACACCCTGGTCATCGGTGAGAATAAATACGATGTTAGTTTTTTTCGATGTTGACATGAAAGCCTCCTGAAGTTGATGGTGATTGGCAATTGTGACCGGTTTTTTGATTACAGTTGCCAATGATAAATAGCACGCAGCGCTTTATTACTGTAATGTCCCTCGACGTTTTATTGATAGAATTTCTCATTTCATAGACAGCTATTTTTAAGTTATAATCCACTCGAGGTCACTTTATTATTTTTATCCGATGAAGATTATACGGGTTATTATCCTGTGCCGTCCATGTATAGTCGATTCTTTTGTTGATGGCGTATATCTGGTTCAGGCCGAACAGGACCGGCCCTCCCGGTTCTTCTATCAAAAAATCGTATATCTTTTTCAATAGGGCCAGACGTTTTTTCTCGTTCAGCTCTCTTGCCTGCTGCAGGACAAGTTTATCTATGATATCTTTATTTTTTCTGGTCGACCATGAAGAATATACAGAATCACTCATGATGGATAGGATGAGCCGTGTGCTGGGATCTCTTCCGCCATCCCAGTTATAAAGATTCATATGGCCTATTCGTGGATCTCGCTTTCTGGTATACGTTGCCTGGGTTCCGGGTTCAAGCTGCTGCAGCTTTACTATAATGCCGATTTCCTTTAAGTATTGTTGTATGGTTGCGGCAACCATGGACGAATTCGGTATGGCATTGGTATAAGATAATGTTAATGGTGTGCCTGGTTTATAGATGGATTCTTGAACCAGCTTCCTTGCTTTCGCAGGATTATATTCATATTTGAAATTCGGATCATAACCGAGCTCTGATCGGGATACATATTGGTATAGAGGATATCCCTCACCAAGGAATATTTTATCTACTATTTCCTGCCGGTTTATGGCGTAGTTCATCGCGCGGGCCAATCTTGTGTCTTTTAAAACCGGGAAAAGATCGGGCTTTGTGGCTAACCCATACAGACTCGGTACGTTTGCCCTCTTGATTTGAATATGCCCGATCTTTTTAAGGCGTTTGAGATAGTGAGGCATGATACTATATACAAGATCAAGATCACCAGTTTCCAGCATGGCGATTCGAGTAACCTCATCTGATACAGTGAGAAATTTTAATGTCTTGTAATCAACCTTGGAAGGCGTTTTTTTGATTCGTCGTTTTTTGGTCTTCTTATCCCGATACCATGACCTGTCCAGGAACTCGTAATTTTCGACTGCCTCCAGAATCACGTATTCCCCGATCTTTCTTTTCCCAAATTTGAAAGGACCGCTCCCCACAGGCTGGTTGAAGAATTTTTTCTCGCCCGCGTTTTCAAAATACTTTTTTGAGCATATGCCAATCCACATGAGCTCTTTCCAGGCCGCGTAAGGTTCATAAAACCGAATAATAAACGTGTAGTCATCCAGAACCTCAACTTCCTCTATCTCGCTGAGAGCACTCGCCATAATCATGGCATTTTTAGGATTCATACACTGATCATACGTAAACTTGACATCTTGGGCTGTAACAGTATCCCCTGTATGAAAAGCGTGTCCCTTTTCGAGCGTGAACTTTATATCCTTTTTGTTTTTCATAACCGTGGGTTCAGCCAGGTTGGGAACCCTCTCTCCGGTAACAGGCATGGTTGTTAAGAGAGCATCGTGCATATGTAGAATAACGGGCAGTTCATTAGCCGTTTTCATATTGAACATGTTAACTGTTACGGGATCCCACGGCAATGCCACTCTGACTTCATCATCAGGACCCGCGAAAGTAATAACTGGATAAATAGTCAGACATATAGTTAAAACTCCGATTGCCATCAGTCTAAAAAATAATTTTCTCACGGTTATGCCTCCTATAAGGGTTAAGGGGTCTATCTGCCAAAAATTGATTTCCTAAACATATATGCTATAAATCTAACCGTAATTTGAGTTACACGGAATCTGCAATTTCTAAAAGATGCACAAAAAGAAGACTCTATATAATTTATTATGTTCTGTGCGAATATATAAGTTTTTTGACCACCATGGTCTCCTTTTCATTCATGTAATTTGCATCAGTTCCACCACGTTCCCGTCCGGATCCCGACCGTAGGTAACGATAGCGCCTATGTTCTGGGGCGGGCAGTGGAACCTCATGCCTGCCTTTACCAGCCTGTCATACTCGGCATGGATATCTTCAACGGTAAAAGCCAGGTGGGTCAGTCCATGGTCGACCACCGGTCGATTTGGATCGCTCGGTTTAGGCTCGGGTGAAGAAAACTGGAACAGCTCCAGGCGAAAGTCACCCAATTTCAGCATGACGGCTTTGGCGGCTGTGTCTTTTAGAGCGAGAATATTATCGGCTTCCTTGATTCCGGCAGGCCATTCGAACTCCTGTTCGACCTCGAAGCCCAATAGATCACAGTAAAACTTGATCAATCGATCCATATCAAAGGTGGAAATGGCCGTATGGTGCATGGCTTTCATCATAAGTAGTCTCCTGTAATGTTTTAAAATAGAAAATCTACAACGGTTTCACCGTGCATGCTCGGCATCCAGGTACTTTTTATATTGATCCAAATTCGACAACACTTTTGCTGCCATCGGAAATGATGGAAAGGCGGCAATGCCAACCTGATGGTATTTTTCAAATGCCTCCCTTCTTACAACCTCTCCATCTAAAGTAAGGGTATGTTCAAGAGCCACCAGCATTGGTTTTTCAAGTACTTTCATGCCGTCTGTTGTCATCTTTATAAAGGCGTCAAGAAACGCTCGCCCCCCTACCTGATGTGACCAGTGAACGGGCTGTGAAAAGATCAACGCATCAATATTAGGATCGTCACGAAGCAGTTCCATAGTTCTGATAAAATTTTTTATATCAAATAGTGTAACCATCATGTCCAACGGATTTGCCACGCTGCTTCCCTGGAGCGGAACAAATGTTCTTAATTCATTTATTGAGTTTTCCGAAAGCCGGGGTACTTTCAGCCCTTCCTTTTCTGCCAGATCTGTCATGGTAACACTTCCACCGCCCGCACCTCCTAAAATGGCAACATTTGTCCCTCCTGTGAGCGGTAGTTTTTGAAAAGCAGTCAACGTAAAAACCATCTCGTCCAAAGAATGGACCTGAATGATTCCGGCCTGTTTGCACATGGACTGCCAAACTGCCTGTGAACCAGCTATGGAAGCTGTATGGGATGTGGTGGCCCTGGAGCCTCCTTCGGTCTGACCACCTTTCCAGGCAACCAGCGGCTTTTTTCTTGTGAGCTCTCTGGCTGTTTGAAAAAAAGCCTTACCATCTTTCAATCCTTCGAGATACGCACCGATGCTTTTTGTTTTTTCATCCAGCGCAAGGTATTTTAAAAAATCATGACATTTAAGGTCACTTGAGTTGCCGAAACTGACGACTTTGCTGAAACTTAGTCCATGATGTTCACCGGTATCCACGAAATGTCCTGCCAGTTGACCGCTTTGAGAAAGAAATCCCGTGGTTCCAATTTTGCCTGGCATGCTCTTGCTCCAGGATAGCCCGCCTTCAGGGCAGTAGAGGCCCATACAATTCGGGCCGATAACCCGTACCCCCCCTTTTTTAGCCATGCTGATCAGTTGTTTTTCCAGGGATATGTTTTCCTCCAGGCCGGTTTCACTGAAACCGGCTGTAAAGAGATGAACAAACTTTACTTTTTTTTCTACACATTCCTCCATGACCTTTAAGACCACTGAATGTGGAACGCTGAAAATAACCAGGTCGACCTCGTCAGGAATATCCAGAATACTCTTATATGCCGTAAGCCCCAGAATGCTTTCAGCAGTTGGATGAACAGGGTAAAGCTTACCTTTGAAATTTAACTTTATCGCCCCCTCCAAAAAGGAGTTTCCTCCCCATAGAAAACCAGTTGCTTTCGGACTTGCACCGATAACGGCTATGTTTTTCGGATAAAAAAGTGAATCCAATTCTCTAATAATTCCATCATTCATGCATGTCCTCCGGTCGAAGATAGATTCGTTTCTGTTCACGAATATGTTATTTTGATTGGTTCTTCTCCAATTTAGTTGGAGAAGAGGATCCGAGGGGTCAAGGGTTCAAGTTCCAGTTTTTTATTGATTTTATCGATGGCTTAAACATTCTTTCAATCTTTTCGATTTCTCCAATTTTATTTTGACATTTCTGATAGGGTTTTAAGACAATATATCCAAGATGTTAAAGTGATAATAGCGATGTCTATTGCTCACACATAAAGCCATAGCCTGTATATCGATAACATTTATTATTGACCTATCCTTCTGCCTCATCTTTCCGTAGTGTTATAAGAAATACACAAGACCGTTAAGACTTTTTTCAAATATTAAGTTTTCTTTATATTTTAAGCACTTCACTCGAATCCCGGAATCCTTGAACCCTTGAATCCTTTTCGGATCATCAACTCTTTTGGAGATGATCCTTTTGATTAAATACAAGTATAAAGGGGTCAAGGCTTGAATTTTGAATGACACAGAATTACATTCAAGTTTCAATGCTTGGCCCCTCGTCCTTCTACAGTTGAAATCAAGTCCCCTGTGCGAAAATCCTAATCATAAACTCTTTGATTTATTAACATAGGTACTCTGCTTAATCAAGCGGGAGGTGTTTTATAAGGTAGTGTTTTAAGTGAAATACCGTTTCAGATGAACACTATTACGCAAACCTGTCTTCATAAAGACCAATGAATGGGCGTTCGTTAAAAGGACACACGTTTTCTTATTTCCAAATGTAAAAGTTTTGTAAAACCGTTAATATGCGTTTGAATTTTAACTTAATTTCTTTATCTAGTATGTAACAATTATTTTTTATGAGGGAGAAGACATGGCATATTCTGGTTATATTGAATCTGATCGTCGAAATCTGTTTGGAAGATTAGTATATCAAGCCGTTTGCTTAGTAAAAGTTGTCTGGCTTGGATTCTGGCTCGCTTTTGCCACCGTTTTAGTAGCGGTCCCAATAATTATAGCAGGATATTTTTCTTCCACCGGAAATTTCGCTTTTAATCTGGCCAGGGTCTGGGCCTGGATCATTCTAAAGGCCGCCGGAGTGAAACTGATAGTAACCGGGAAAGAAAAAATTGATAAGAAAGTTACCTATATAATTATTTCCAATCATCAATCACATTTCGACGGTCCTGTTGTCGCGGCTGGTTTGGGGATTCAGTTCAGGTGGGTGGCCAAGCAGGAACTGCTGAAAATACCCGTTTTCGGGAACGCTCTTTATGCGTGTGGAAATATATTTATCGATCGAAAAGATAGAGAGAAGTCAATTCGGATGATAAAAGAAGGTATGAACAGGCTTTCACCCGGAACAGGCGTAATGTTTTTTGCTGAAGGAACACGCTCTGAGGATGGGAAAATCGGCGCATTCAAAAAAGGCGGATTTGCGG
The DNA here is from genome assembly GCA_019309685.1 of Deltaproteobacteria bacterium. GTDB lineage: Bacteria > Desulfobacterota > Desulfobacteria > Desulfobacterales > JAABPS01 > JAABPS01. The sequence goes on along the minus strand of JAFDFT010000074.1, from coordinate 2,631 downwards.
CAGCAATTGAAACAGGATATCAAATTCTGCCTGTGGCAATAAACGGCAGTAACCGTGTATTGCCTAAAGGCAGTATTGTCTTTTCATCAAACCCTATTGAAGTCAGAGTGGGTGACCCGATCGAGACAAGCAATTATTCCCAAGACACAATCGAGAAACTGGCAGAGAAAACGCGGGACATTATTATTTCAATGCAGAGAAATATAGGCGCTTAATTGGTGCCCATCCGTTAATCTTACTTTAAAAGAATGGGCACCAATTGAAGTGTGTGTTCACAAATAACTACCTAAAGCTTGCATGAAAATTGATGAGAATCTTTCCTGTAATCCATCGTCCAGTTACATACCCATACCCTGGGCCACTTGTTCCAGATGATAATCGGTATCGCCCATAGCAAACTCAGCGGCTTTTGCGCGAAGATAGAAGATTCCAACGTCGTATTCACGGGTGGTCCCGACACCGCCGTGGATATGAACACCCCGCTCTGAAATGAACTTATAGGCTTCATTCAGCCTGGCCTTTAATCCTGAAATATCCATGGTTGCATCCATGCCCTCTTCAACCATCCAGACCATTTTATAGAACAAATTGATGCTGGTATCGTAAGCGATTAACATATCGGCCATAAAATGCTGTATTGCTTGAAATCCACCAATGGGCTTACCGTATTGAACCCTTTCCTTGGCATAAGCAGAGGTCATATCAAGTGACGCTTTGCAGCCGCCAAGCATCTCGGCACATTTGGCCAAAACGACCCGTGGTTTAACTTTCTCGAGAATTTCCCAGCCCTTGCCTGCAGTACCGATAATGTCTGACTTAGATGCTTTCACATCTTTGAATACTACTTCACAGCAATTATCCATACCCACCACAGGCATCTTCCTGACGGTGATACCCGGATCTTTGGCGTCAACTACAAAAAGGGTAACACCTGCGTCGGCGGTTTTGGCGGCCACAATCAGCTTGTCCGCTACATTGGCATCCATAACAAACATTTTGGTGCCGCTGAGGCTGTAATTCTCGCCATCTGCCGCGGCAGGAAAAGTGATGCCGCTCTCAAGGTAGCTGGCTTCCGGTTCATACTGGGCCATGGCCATAATGAGTTTGCCCTTGGCAATTTTTGAAAGCAGATCTTTCTTTTGATCTTCAGAACCACCCTCGAGAATAGGGAATCCACACTGGATAACCGTGGAAATAAAGGGGCTCGGAAACGCCGCTTTGCCCATCTCTTCAATAATAATATACAGATCCATCAATGGATCGCCATAACCGCCATATGCTTCGGGAAAGTACGCCTCCATCCAGCCGAGTTCGGCGATTTTTTTCCACATCTTTTTCGAGTACCCTTCTTCGGTTTCTTCTATTTCCTTGACCGTTTCATAGGGGCATTCCTTGCTTAAAAACTCCGCCACAGATTTGCGAAGCAGATCTTGTTCTGAACTAAATCCTAGATCCATTATTTTATCTCCTTATTATGTCAAATTGTGTTTTTCTCGTATATTGGTGTTTAACGCCGGAATCGAGCAAAAGTTTATTTTTACTTGAATCTCGGCAATTTCAGTCCTACCCAGGCAACAAGGTTTCGTTGAATCTCGCTGCTGCCTGCGGCAATGTTCGAACCCGGTGCATGGGTATACAGGCCTAGTATCCCGCCCAATGGTGCCCATTCTGAGCGGTAAACTTGACCATACAGCCCCATTATTTCAGTAGCAACATTGGCCATTCGCTGGGACAGCTCCGTACTGTACACTTTCGATTCAGACGGTAAGGTCGCCTCAATAGCCAGTCCGCCGCTTTCCTGGAGATAAAGGATTTTATTTCCCAAGGCAATGCCGGCTTGAATGTCGGTATGCAGCTTGGCAAGTTTTTGTCGAATGACCGGGTTTTCTGAAAGCAGTTTTCCATTCCGTTTTGTCGTTTTGGCATAATCGACGATTGTCTGCAGTCTGATTTTTGCCGGCTCAAAATATTCAGATCCGGACCGTTCAAAATTCATTGTCTGCCGGGTCAACCCCCACCCGTCGTTTTCAGGACCGATCAGATTACTTTCATGAACGCGGACATCTTTGAAAAAAACCTCGTTGAAATAATGGGAAAGGTCGAGGAATTGAATAGGTCTGATCTCTATACCGGGCAAATCTATAGGCAGGACAAATATCGATAACCCCTTACTTCGTTTAGATTCTGGATCCGTTCGGGCTAATATAAATATGTGGTCAGCCCGATGTGCGCCGGAAGTCCATATTTTTTGACCATTGATTACATAATGGTCTCCATCTTTTAGGGCAAGCATCTTCAGAGACGCCAAGTCAGAACCGGCGTCCGGCTCACTCCAGCCCTGGCAGTATTGGACATCTCCTTTAGCAATCGGCGGCAGAAGTCTTTCCTTTTGTTCTTCGGTTCCCCCGATAAGTATGGTTGGTGCGATCATTTGCAATCCCCAGATATCGATTCCAGGCGCATCATAGACCGCTCTGGCCTCGTTGAATATTGCCTGTTCCATAATTGGGGCATCACACCCTCCGTATTCCTTGGGCCAGGGCCGAGTCAACCATCCCCTTTTTCCCATTTCTTTTGCCATGTATTTATGAAACGCAAAACCCTCGTCAGTGTTCAAGGAACCGCTTTCGT
>JAFDFT010000474.1 GCA_019309685.1 Deltaproteobacteria bacterium | reverse complement strand
AGTTCTTCCAGTTGTTCCTTAATCGCTTCTTCTTTACTCAGTATATCTTCATTGGTTGACTCGTTCACTTTTATGCTCCAATCATTTCAACTTTTTCTTGCCATTTGCATTTTGCCTTTCATTATCGCGCCGACGTTTGTTTGGCCTTCAACACGATATCCCCTTGGTCAACGCCAATATTTTTTGCAATGACATGACACTTCACTTTTTTGAGGAAAAATATGGGGCCTATTTCATTGGAAATCGCTTAATATTCTTCACAATCTCCTATTGATACCATTATGAAGCCTGGTGTCAATTGATTTGAGAGATCCGATATCAAAATGCCAATAGAGAATGATGGCTAGCTTTAAATCGTAAATTAAGCCGCGTGCGGGAGCCCTATGTCCGCCTTGAACTTCGGCAAGCCACATCCGCCTGCTCTTTGAGCTACAGCAAGAAAAGCCTACCGTCATATAACGCTATAACGCGACGAGCGTTCACCCACAATCAATTAAAGCACTCTTTATCCTTGATTTTTAGATTAACAATTTATTATACTCCTAAAAATAATCATGCATTTTCTAATACTTGGCTGGTTATTATTCTCACCTCCATCTTCTTTTTTTATCCTGCGCTGAATCCTCAATGGAATGAAAATGCCACATTAAGTTTGTTTAGTTTATCAACAATACCCGCATTTATTACTCAAAAAACTTTACATAATCGTTGCAATTAAGTAATAAATAGACCCTCATTATTAAATTAAATACTTTAAAAAAGGAGTCTTGTTATGAACAAAAAAATATTTTGCATAGCATTGGTTATTACATTAATGCCCCTTACAGGCTGCACAAAGACGGATACTTTGATCAATGATTTTGTTAAATTTGATAAAGCCTATACTCCGGCTCTTTTTTTAACAAACTTAGAAAAGCTCAATCCTTCAAAAAAATCGATTGCAAAGCTAAAAGAAGAATGGAGTAGCTTTAAAGGCAAATACTATGAGTACTATAAAGAGGATCCTCAATGGAGCAGGGACTTTGATAAAGTGGATCAAAGTATAATGGAGGCAGATAAAATAATCTCTTCAAATGGCGACCTGATTGAAGCGCACGAAGCACTTGAAAATATAAGGTATACATTTATTAAAACAAGAAGAAGAAATAATATTGATTACTATATCGATTATATCACCGATTTTCATGACCCGATGGAACATATTGTGTTAAGAGCAAAGGGTAAAACTCCTGAAACCCTCAAAGAGGAAGATATTGAATTCATCGAAAACTCTTTACCGGAGGTTTTAAAACTCTGGGATGCTATAAAGAGCGCTAAGTTTGACAAGGACCTGTTTTTCTTTAATGAGGAAAAAGTAAAAAAAATGCAGGGTATTATAAAAGCTGAAACAATGGCATTAGAAGATCTGAAAGGCGCCCTTAAAAATAAGTCGGCAAAAGAGAATATAATAAAAAAAGCTATCGGCATTAAGAAAAATTTTGCCCTTTTATTTAAGCTGTTTGGAGATTTCGAGGGTCTGGAATAATAAAGGGCTTTAAGATTCTTTTTTTGGATAGACCCTTTAAAATTTAAACACTGATCAATAAGAGATCTGACTCCTTTACCCTTTACATAAGGATAACCCTGGCTGTGCTGAAAATCTCCCAAAATGTCTCCATCCCTGATGATGAGATTGAACTTTCGGCAATCCGGGCGCAGGGGGCCGGAGGACAGAACGTTAATAAAGTATCTTCGGCAGTTCATCTGCGGTTTGATATCAATGCGTCCTCTCTACCCGATTTTTATAAGCACCGTCTATTAAGCCTGCGAGATCGACGTATCAGCAAGGAGGGCGTAATCATTATCAAGGCCCAGCGATTTCGTACTCAGGAAAAAAATCGGGAAGATGCCCTTGAGCGGTTGCGGGAATTAATTAAAGGCGTGGCAATTGTGCAGAAAGCAAGACGGCCGACCAGGGCAACCAGAGGCTCCCAAAAAAGGCGGCTGGATAGCAAAGTTCAGCGGGGTAAGACAAAAGCGTTGCGAGGCAGGGTTTCGGAAGAATAGTTTAGTCGGCCAGCTGAGGGTTGTTCCCATTCGGCAGGCTCAGGGCAGGTGATTTCGGCGGGCTCAACCCATATCATAAAAAAGATCAATGATTTAAATTCTGTTTTCCAGTCGATTCATGATTTCGTTTTGAATCGGAACACCAAGGTCAACATAAGTTGCGTTGTATCCGCCAACCTTTACAATCAGGTCCTGATATTTTTCAGGATGTTTTTGGGCATCCAGGAGAGTTTCGGTTGATACCACCGTTGGCTGTATCTGCATGCCGCCATTTTCAAAATAAGTTTTCAACAGAAAGTAAAATTTTTCCAGATTTTCTTCTTTCTCCAGATTTTGTGGGTGAATCCTTACATTGACGGCAACGCCGTTTGCGGCAAATCCATAGTCCAATTTTGCAACGGAGTTCAGAGCAGCCGTGATTCCGTTTTTTTCCGATCCGTTTACGGGAGACAAACTGTTGGAGATGGGCTCAAGCGCTTTTCGGCCGTCAGCGCTAGGTCTGGTGACAAATCCTTCCATCACATGCACGCCCATGGAATAGGCGCCTGCGCTGTACCTTCCTCCTCTTTTGGGTGAATGGCTTGCCACTTCACTGGTAAACAGGTCCCATAAACGGCAGGCAAAGGCGTCGATTTCCTCTTTATCGTTTCCCCCTTTATCGTATCGCTGAGTTAGTTTATTTCTCAGGGCTTCCTGTCCTTCAAAGTCTGAATTGAGTATTTCAATGAGATCTTTCAATGACATCTGTTTTTCATCATATACGACTTTTTTAATGTTAAAGAGCGAATCTACCAGGGTTGCAAACCCATACCCGGTTATGGATGAAAGATTGTATTTGGCTCCTCCGCAG
>JAFDFT010000473.1 GCA_019309685.1 Deltaproteobacteria bacterium | reverse complement strand
CGCAACGTAAAATTCAAAAAGACCTAAGTGTCAATTCCTTCGTTGTTCATAAAATCCCGGATGCACAAGTGGACTAACTTTGTAAATGAATATAGCCAATAATAGTACTATTCAATATTACTCAACAAACGCTGATCGATTCTATAAAAAATATAAGCAGCTTCACTTCGAGGAAATAAGTTCTCTTTGGATCCAATTCATACCTTCTGGCAAACTCAGAGTCCTTGATGTGGGGTCTGGTTCAGGGCGTGATGCATCATGGTTTGCTCAAAAAGGACACGAGGTTATTGCAGTAGAACCTGCAGATGGGTTAAGGGAATTGGCGGAAAAAAAACATTCCAACTATTCCATACGATGGATGAAGGATGGTTTGCCCGGGCTACAAAAAGTAAAGGGATTGAGACTGAAGTTTGAACTGATTTTACTAAATGCAGTATGGATGCATATTGATCCTAAACAAAAAGAAGAATCATTTAACACCCTGATAAATCTGTTGAGCGAAGGAGGGAAATTGTTGATTAATCTTCGCCATGGGAAGTCACCTGATAAACGTGTAATGCATCCTGTCTGCAAAAAAGAACTTATCCATTTTTCGGAAACAAAAAAAATAGAATTGCTTTTAGATGTTAAAAGTGATGATTTATTTGGGCGAACCGACGTGTCATGGGAGACAATCGTCTTTTGCAGATCGCAAGGAGAGGTTTGAAAAATCGGATGTGTTTTACAGATTGGTTTTAAGAAAATCAAGCATATGTTTATTAAATATTTCCGGGGACTCTTCATGCGGGTTGTGACCCGCATTTGGTATGATTTTGAGTTCAGCGTTTTTAATAGAGTTTTTTAATATCTGTGAGGCATTTACGAACCCTATATCTTCTTCTCCCAAAATAATCAATGTAGGGACGTTTATTTCATTTAGTCTCTCTGTAACAGGGGTCCATTTTTTAAAGGCACGCGAAAAGTAGATATAACCATCAACTGAGGTATTCTTTACTTTTTGGCGTGCTATTTCACGTAATTCAGGGTGTTTGCGAAATTTATCTTTTTTAACAGGATTGTTTTCAACATCATATTCAAACGCAGCCTCTAGACTTTCATTTCTCGCAAGTTCATCCAATTTTCCTCGAATCGTATCATATCCGGGAGGTACGTCCCAATTCCCGCTGGATGTATCTACAAGGATAAGTGCACTAACACGTTCCGGGTGTTCCAGGGCAAATTGAAGGGACATAAAACCTCCCATTGAATGTCCAACCAGGCAGCATTTGGAAATCTCTAATATATTAAGAATATTGTAAATGTCGTTTGCGGAAATATCAATTGAATAATCAGATTCCAGAGATGGTGCTTCTGACCGGCCATGTCCTCTGTGATCAACAGCTATTGTTGTATGTCTCCCAGATAAGGTAGAGATTTGACGTGTCCAATCTTTGCCGCTTCCGGTATATCCATGAAGAAATACAATTGTTTTGCCCTGGCCGGATTTATCATAAAACATATTGATATTATTTGAGTTTATGTAAGCCATTACGTTTATTTTTTTTCAATTTTAACAGAAACCGCGTATCGGCCAGGACCTATGTAAATTAAGCCGAAAAAGACGGCGATAAAACCCACTGCATAAAGAAGGAGTGTTTTATATCCGGCGTTAAAATAGTTGAGGGAATAAAGGATATAGATAACCGTCATAATAATATTTGCCGAACGGAAAAAGTAACCGGAAATCAAACAAATGCCGCCCAAGGTTTCCAGGATTAAAAGGATCAGGCCCAACACTTCAAGCGGCAGTCCGGTATTCATAAAGCTGAGATTTTTTCCAACGATCGACCAGGATGCAGCGCCATTAATTAATTTCGGTACTGCGTGTATGAAAAGAACAGCGGCCAAACCCAGACGCATGATTAACAAACCAAAACTGATTCTTCTTTCCTGCTGGTTAAATAGCATCACACCCTCCTATAATATTTTTAAAAATATCAGGTTTAATTTTTTTGATAAAGAACGAACATATGGTAATTCAGATTAAATATTCAGGAAGTGAAAAAATACTACAATTTTACACATATTGTCTAATATGGAATAAAACGTCAAGATCTATTTTGTATTTAACTGTTTAAAGTCCTATTGAAAAATCAAAATGCAAGCGGTCACTATAAAAGCATATGGGATAAATTAGTTGAATGCTTAGAAGAGACATGTTTATCGATTGACACGTGGTTTAATTTATAATAATTGTTTCGAATAGTTCCTGTTTTCATACGGTGTATAAGCTGTTGAGTTCGCTATTTATTGGCGAATAGTTATGCATTTGGGAAAACAAATTTTCAAAAAAGACAAACGGAGGTTAATTTAATATGTCAAAATTATCATTTATGGCATTTATGTTTTTAATTGGCAGCATTTTACTACTTGGGTTTCAATCTATCGGAAGGCTAATGGGTGCAAAAGGGGTGTGGAAGGGTTTGAGCTTGATTAAGCTTTTTGGCCCGAAATATTTTTACTGGCTTGATGACATATCATTCTTTGGTCTGGAAGACATATTAATATTTATTGCAAATATGCCTTTGTTCGCTTTTCTTTTTTGTATGAGTATTTTGTTTTTTATCCTTGATAAATTTTATTCAAAATAAATATTTATCCCATTGGTTAAAAAGTGTAAATAAGTCTTTAAAATAAGAGTGTTACAAAGAATCAAGGGCAGCAGATGAGCATGCTCTAAGTAGAATTAGTGCTGTTCCATTCATTCAATTTTGATGAGTGGGCATATTATTTTCAATCCAGAGATATGGGTAATTTTCCGTCCCACCATATTGGGACGGAAAAGGGCCATGTATGGATAAGAACTAATTAAATTAGGAGTTGTATTATGAACATATTTAGTAAGAAAAAACGTGATGA
>JAFDFT010000472.1 GCA_019309685.1 Deltaproteobacteria bacterium | reverse complement strand
ATTGTTTTGAAATAGTATCGAACTTGCTAAAAAGGCGATTTAACATATGGACAATGCTTTCCGGCCTGTGTTGTTCGGACAACTTGGTAAACCCCACAATATCTGCAAACAGTACAGTCACATGTTTGAACCCGTCAACTATAGTGCCGGGCGTTTTTTTTAACCGGTCTGCAATCTGGACCGGAAGGATATTAAGCAGCAATGATTCTGACTCCAGCTTACTTTTCGTCAGCAATTTTGTCGCCCGGTAGTTTTCCCTTGCATATTGCTGAACATGGAGTGAACCAATCCAGACAATGGGCAAGGTTGTTATTAAAAACGGAACAATGATAATAATTATGATAACAGACGGGTGATAGTAAAAAACAGAAAGAAGACTGACAAATATGAAACTCAGCCCGCTCAAAATCGATTGAAGGATATTTAGGCGGGCAATCATTGATGCCATGAATATGACCAAAAGCCAGACAAAAACAAACAAGTATTTTCCATCAGCACCTGACAGAGGTAATTCATAGCCAAGGGATTCAGTAATAACTTGAAAATCATAATATTTGACAACCTGGTAGATACTGCACTGAATAATAAACAGTAAAAGGAGTACAACTATCTGATAGATCACATTTGCATATTTAGAATACAGCCCTGCCAGAACAATAAAAAACAGCGGGGTGGCCACTGCCAGCCTGAAAAATAATGCGCTCGATTTTCCATGACCGATCAGGTGCATATCAAACCATGCAAAACCGACCCACACAGTAAGAATGATAACAACACCGATCTTTCCGGATTTTAGTGCTTCAAGATTAAATTCCCGCATAAAATCCCTTTCAATCTCAGCATCTTTAAAACAGGGAAACCAATTCTTATTTTTAATTTCATATTGAGCATCTGCGTTCATTTTCTTAGTATCCTCAATTGATTCGCCGTCAATAAACTTGCAGACCGGCCAGCTATTATGAACAACTATCCCCCTCTAAAAAATCATGGATCAGCCCTGAGACAAGCACTGGATACTCCTCATGCGGGACATGCCCGCAATAACCAATTTTCCTTGTGATGATATTGGGCAGAGTACGGGATAGTCTTTCAAGATTTCTTCTTAAAATAACAGAATCATGCTCACCGTATATCAGTAATGTGGGATGTTTTATTTTTTTAATTTTGTCCAATAAGCTGTCTGCTTCTTTTGGAATAATATTTTGGGCAGTTTTGATTAATGCATTTCTATGGGAAGATGTTTCAATATTGTTATAATATCTGCGGATCTTTTTTCGGGTTATGGCCTTTTTGTTCCAAAATATTTTTCTCAATGTATAAGAAATCTGGAATTCAGCGCTAAGGTGGTTTAATAAAAATCCGCCTATAACAGGAATACAGGGAATCATAAGAAAAAAAGGCAGTTGTTGAGGATATACTGCAGGGGCGATCAGGATGAGTTTTCTAATACGCTCGCTATCCCCATTTTCAATCATTTTAAGCAAAAGCATCAACCCCACTCCGCCACCATAGGAGTGCCCGGCAATGACCACATTCGCAAGGTTTTGAAGAATGATAAAATCATAAAGAACATCTGCCTGTGCTTCTATGGTATAAGGCCAATTTTCAGGTGCCGGAGAATCGCCAAATCCTATAAGATCCACCATATGAACAGTGGCTTTTTCTGCAACCATGGGGGAGATGTCATACCAGCTTTTGCGATTCAGACCGAAACCGTGGATGAAAATAATCTGCTTTTTGCCCGCCCCGGACTTCTCATAGAATATATCGGGCTTGTATGCTTTCGGTGACTGATTGATAACCCTTTCCTTTTCTGCCAGGCATTTAATTGTCCCTGTATCTTTTTTCTATCGGGATACAGGGAATAATTTTTTTCCTTATCCCGAACATGTCATATTTAATCAAAAATTTTTTTTCATTTCCATTCCTGGATATAAAAGCCAGGGATTTGATTGCCACGTTTAAAGGACCCTGCATGCTTTCAAATGATCCGGAAGGATTTGAGAGTCCTTTTATATTAAACAAACCGCGATCGCTATTGCCATCTGTTTTGTTTTCCATCAGAAAAAATCTATTGTAATTATACCGTCCTGTAGCAAAAAAATATTCCGGGTGAATAATTGTTTTGTTATTGTCATATCCGACAATAAATTTCCCTTGGCCTGCCACCAGAAAATCCATTTGTATGAAAGAGTCATCATCCGCCGATTGTGCTGTAATTAAAAACAGGCCATGCAAACTGAATTGGCGGTTCAATTGTAATAAAATTCCCTTATCTAAAACAATAGCTTTGTTTTTTTTCTGTTGCAGTACTGGAAGTGTAAAGAGGGTTAACACGTCAATTGATTCATGCACTGCTGAATTTAATAAATTTTTCAGAGCCGAATACCTGGTTGTAAATAAATTTTCCATATTCAGCTCTTTGGCAATTACCGGATCATAATCATTAAAGATTTTTTTTGCCTCAGGTTCCGGCAATTTTGCAAGATGTTGAAAAAAGACATCCACCTGTTTTGAAAATGATAATTCCTTCGTTAATGGGATTGGATCATTTTTCACTTCAGCATATGCCAGGGGAGACTCACCATAAATTTGGGCTGAGCTTATCAATAAAAACCAAATCATCAGGATTTGAAAATATTTTTTGTGTTTTTTTATTATAGTTCGGGCGGAATACCACAGCATGGGCTTATTATTTCTATTTATATTCATCGGCGAATTCAGATAATTTAATTTTTCTGGGAAACTTTTCCACTCTTGTTTGGTTATATCACAATACTTCATTTACCTGCCTATAACCATAAGATTCTTTTTATTCAGGGCTGAAATCTATCTGCTTTCATAGCATATACGTTTAGGGAATGACAACTTTATGGGGGATTTGAAAAGTTATGTGTCATCGTTGTTATTGAAACCCTGATCCAAATCCATAAAGATTTATAAATCAAAAAGAAGGATTGTTTTTAAGAAAGTTTTTAACCGCTTATTGTTCATATACTTATATTAATTCAATTGGATAAAGAATGTCTTCTAAAGTGCCATAGTGATCATCTTTCACTTTAGTGGTCTTCTATGAACAGTCTTATTGCGGCAGTTGCTTAAACACATAATCTGGTTTTAGTGACCAGGAATATGAGTGATTTCGAAGCAAGCAACCTTCTAATCAAAAATCCATGGGTGATATAACTCGTTTAAGAAATTTTTTGAGCCGAGGCAATAGGAAGAAGGTGTGGTCAACTAATCACTTCATTTTACCTATGTCAAAACGGATTAAGGTATAAGAAGAAAAGGGTAAGAAAATTGGTTACAGGCTTGCTGATTGTTTATATTTTTGTATTAATTCTTTAAATTCCGACGATTCTTTTACATCATCCCAGACCGGATCGTTTTCAATAGATTCAAAATCCTGGTAACCATTTTCCAGGGCCAGTTCCAGATATTGCAAAGCGTCTTTTTTGTCTTTTTGTTTACTATAGATACAACCAATTTGGTAAAAGGCCTCTGAATCTT
>JAFDFT010000471.1 GCA_019309685.1 Deltaproteobacteria bacterium | reverse complement strand
GACGATCGCCGCCCTGAGCGCCACGGGTCAGGAAGAACGGAAACAGGATTACGGACCGTTGTGCGAAGGCTTTGCGGAATTCCCGCATGCGTTATGCTATCGCTGTGCCTTTGATAAAACCTATCCCCAATGTGATATCGAATGCGCCCGTATAGTGGAAGATGTCATTAAAAAAGAAGGCCCTGATACTGTCGGCGGCGTTATCGTTGAGCCCATAACCGCTGGAGGAGGCATTATCCCCCCTGTGAAGGAATATTATCCAATCCTTCAGGAGATATGCCGTAAATTTGATGTCTTCCTGATTATGGATGAAGTTGTATGCGGATTCGGAAGAACCGGTAAGTTTTGGGGACATGAACATTACGATGTTGATCCTGACGTGATCACAATCGCCAAAGGCCTGGCAAGCTCCTATGAACCGATTTCCGCTACAGTTGTAAAGCAGGAACTTTATAATATTTTCCTAAATGATCCGGAGTCTCCTGAAGACAGAATGAATTATTTCAGGGACATCAGCACCTATGGGGGATGCGCGGCCCCTGCTGCTGCTGCCCTGGAATCCACACGGATCATTGAGCAGGAAAACCTTGTTGAAAACAGCAGGGTCATGGGAGACTATCTGCTCGATAGCCTCAAGTCTCTCGAAGATTTACCCCTTGTTGGTGATGTCCGCGGAAAAGGACTGTTCGCCGGCATTGAATTTGTTAAGGATAAAAAAACCAAAGAACCGATAACGGAAAAAATAATGGCAAAAATCATGAAAAACGTTGTGGATGAAAGGGTGCTTGTTGGCAGAACAAATTTTAGCCTGCCCGGAATGAACACGATCATGAATTTTGCACCGGCACTGATTATCACAAAAGACCAGGTGGATCATATTGTCTCTGTCGTCAAAAATGCGATAGAGAAAAATTGCTGATTATTTAAAGTTCGGCACATAAATGGTGGTTCCAATGATTGTAGGTATTTTAAAAGAAATTAAAACAGAAGAATATCGTGTTTCAATGACACCGGCCGGAGTAGAAATCATGAAACAGAATGGACATTCTGTTCTGGTTGAAAAAAAAGCAGGAGAAGGCAGCGGCTTTACCGATGAATCATACACCCGATCGGGCGCTGAAATGATTGGCGCTCCCGATGAAATCTACGAACGTTCCGATATGGTCATGCACGTAAAAGAACCGATGCCGTCCGAATACGGACTCATCAGGAAAGACCAGATAATTTTTACTTACCTCCATCTGGCAGCAGCCGAAGAATTGACCCAAGCGCTGTTAAAAAGCAATGCTGTATGTATTGCCTATGAAACGATTCAAAAAGCAGACGGGTCGTTGCCGCTTCTTACACCCATGAGTGAAGTGGCAGGGCGGATGGCGGTTCAGGAAGGAGCCAAGTATCTGGAAATGACACACGGTGGGCAGGGTTTACTCCTGGGCGGCGTACCGGGTGTTACCCCTGGCACGGTCATCGTTATCGGTGGGGGGATCGTGGGTGCAAATGCTGCAAAGATGGCCTGCGGCCTGGGTGCAAAAGTCTATCTCCTTGACACCAGCCTGGATCGCTTGCGTTATCTGAGTGACGTTATGCCGAAAAATTGTTTTGTCCTGATGTCCAGCCCGGCAGCCATCCGAAAATTATTGAAAGAAGCGGATGTGGTCATCGGTGCTGTTCTCATCCCTGGCGCAAAGGCCCCCAGGTTGATCACGCGTGACATGTTAAAAAATATGAAAAAAGGATCGGTGCTGGTTGATGTAGCGATTGATCAGGGCGGCTGCTTTGAAACATCCAGGCCCACAACCCATTCAGATCCTACTTACACCGTAGATGGTGTTGTCCACTACTGTGTGGCAAATATGCCGGGTGCTGTTTCAAAGACATCAACGCTTGCCTTGACAAATGCAACACTTCCCTATGCTGTTGAAATTGCCAATAAGGGATGGACAAGTGCGTTAAAGGAAAACCCTGAAATCAAATTCGGAGTAAACATCGTCAAAGGAAAAATTACATACGAAGGAGTAGCAAATGCCTTTAATCTGTCCTGCACATCCATCGACTCCCTGCTTTAAGAATTCGAGTGTTGCTATATATAGTTATACATAAGTGCGGGTAGTTTTAAACCAAATTTAAAATCTATAGTCTATTTAAACGGAGATTATGCTGAATATCAAATCATTAAGAGAACAAATTTACGAACACCTGAAAAATGAAATGCAAAGCGGAAAACTGGCACCTGGATCGTCAATTAACCTGAATGCAATAAGCCGGCAACTGGAAATCAGCAAAACGCCTCTCAGAGATGCCCTCATTCAGCTTGAAGCCGAAGGTTTTGTTTCCATACTGCCAAGACGAGGTGTTCTGGTCAGAAAACTTTATCTTCATGACATTAAGGAATCGTATGAGATTATAGGCGCACTGGAAGCTTCAGTCATTCTGTCTGTATTTGATCAATTCACCTCAACACACATATCGAGAATGGAACAACTAAACGCGAAACAGATGGAAGCCCTCAATAAGGATAATTTTGAAAACTATTACAAATTGAACCTTGAATTCCATGGCGTTTTTCTTGAACTTAGCGATAACGTTGCACTGAATAAAATAATTATACCCCTTAAACAGCGCCTCTATGATTTCCCAAGACGAAGTTATTTAAAGGATTGGGAATTGCAGCATATTAGTGAGCATGAACAGTTTATCGATTTTATAAAAAGGGGAGCTAAGGAGGGGGCCGCGGATATAATCAAAGATGTGCACTGGTCTTTTGCCATCCACGAAAAATATTTCAGGCAGTTTTACGAGCTTAACAACAGCATAGACTAATTAGAATAGCCTTGTTTATCTATGAGACCTTTGAAAAACGTCAATTTTTGTTCAAGATCAAGGAAGGCAAAAATTTTAACCGCAGGAA
>JAFDFT010000470.1 GCA_019309685.1 Deltaproteobacteria bacterium | reverse complement strand
ATTCTTGATCTGATGCTGCCGGGCATGGACGGCTTTGAAGTGACGAAACAGATCAAAAACAATCCGGATATTCCGGATGTTCCCATCATTATATTATCAGCCAAAGGCGAAGAAGCCGATGTGATCACCGGTCTTGAACTGGGCGCGGACGATTATATTTCCAAACCCTTCAGCCCTAAAATACTGGTTGCCCGCGCACGCTCTCTTTTGCGGCGCAAAAAATTTCACGACATAAAAAAACCCGAAGAGCAGACGCAACAAATCAACATCTTTGGCATCATGATTGATTCTGTTCGATATAAGGTGGAAGTGGATGGGCACAACATTGACTTAACCTATTCGGAATTTAATATTCTTTCCTTTCTCTCACGCCGACCGGGTTGGGTATTCACCCGTCAGCAGATAGTAGATGCCGTTCGTGGTGAAAACTACGCGGTGACCGAACGCAGTATTGATGTGCAAATTGTGGGCCTTAGAAAAAAACTGGGTGATCATGGGAAATACATCGAAACTGTACGTGGAATTGGATACCGGTTTAAGGAAGAAGAAGTATGAAACGTAAAAGATTTTTACTGCACATTTACCCATCCTACTTATTAATTATCATTGTCTCTCTAATTGCGGCGACCTATTATTCATCTAATTACTACCGGAAATTCTTCCTTCAACAGACCTATGAAGATTTAAAATCCCGTGGAGAATTACTTAAGTACGGTATCCGTGATCTCATTTCTTATCCTGCTAGTCTCGATCAATTCTGCAAACAAACCGGAAAGGATTCTTCTACCCGCATTACGGTCATACTTCCTGATGGGGTTGTAATTGCGGATTCGAAAGAAGATCCCGCGAACATGGAAAATCATAAACACCGTCCTGAACTCATTGACGCTTTTAAAGGAAACGTCAGTTCTATTTCCAGGTTTAGCGACACCTTAAAAAAAGAAATGATGTATGTGGCTCTGCCCATTGGGCGAAACCATGTAGTCCGCGCCGTTATTCGTACGTCTATTTCGATTTCCGTTATCCATAACAAAGTCGGACAGGTTCGTTATCAGGTCGCGGTATATTGTTTTTTTATTGCCATGTTCGCATCAGTCATCGCATTTTTTATTTCAAAGAAAATCACCCAGCCTATTGAAGAAATGACAAAAGGAGCCGAATACTTTTCAAATGGAGATCTGAGCCGCAAACTTGTCATCCCGGATTCCAAAGAAATGGCCGACCTGGCTCAAGCCATGAACAGCATGGCCTCTCAGCTGGACGATAAGATTAAGACAACCATTAAGCAGAAAAACGAACTGGATTCTGTTTTATCGAGTATGCAGGAAGGTGTGATTGCTCTGGATCAGGACAACGCTATTATCAGTATAAATCCATCTGCTGCTTCCATTTTCCATGTAAAACCGAAGGATGTCCGTGGATTCAGCATTGAAGAATCGATCCGAAATCACAGCCTGCTCAAATTTATTGCAGATGCTGCAAAAAGTCAGACTCCTATCGAACGAGACGTCATGATATATGACAACACGAACAAACGGATCGTATACATTCATAGCGCGCCATTAATGGATGCTGAAAAGAAGACAATTGGTCTGCTCGTTATTCTCAATGATGTAACAAAACTTCGCCAGCTTCAAAACATCCGCCAGGATTTCGCAGCCAATGTATCTCATGAAATTAAAACCCCGTTGACCAGTATCAAAGGATTTATTGAAACCTTGCTCAACGAGTCAAATATCAGTGAGGAAGAACGAGATCGTTTCTATAGTGTTATTGAAAGAAATGTCAGCCGCTTAAACGCGATCATTGAGGATCTTCTCCACTTATCACAGATCGAGCAGATCGAGGACAAAAATCAATTGACCCTCATTGAAACGGATTTAGCCGATGTGATCACCAACGCTGTTCAAGCATGTACAGAAAAGGCAAACGAAAAAGATATCACCATAGAAAAAAACCAACGTTCCGAAACAACAATCAAAGCCGACCCCCAGCTTATTGAGCAGGCCATGATCAATCTCATCGACAATGCCATCAAATACAGTCATGAAAAAAGCCATATCATTGTGGAGAGTCAAACCGGAGAATCCGAAGCTATACTAAAGGTGTCTGACAATGGGCCCGGCATCGCCCAAGAACATCTAAACCGCCTGTTTGAGCGTTTTTACCGTGTTGACAAAGGCCGAAGCCGCAAACTGGGGGGTACCGGACTGGGGCTTGCCATTGTCAAACACATCGTCATGGCCCACAATGGTCGGATCAATGTCGAAAGCCAGCTTGAAAAAGGCAGTACATTTTCAATTTCTCTTCCTTTCTAAAGTTAAATCTTCTTTAAAGCTTAAAGAAGATTTATTTGTGTCCTGCTCTTGCACTATTTAATTCCTGGATCCTTGATGAAGAAACCGAGTTATATGGAACAATGAAAATCAGTCCGCACTTTTTCCTTTATTTTTTTTAAATCAACCCTTATAATTTATATTCAAATTTAAGTGCTTAAGTATTCTAGCGCTTACATACGCATTCGCCAGGAAACTCATGATTCTAAACGGATAACCAAAACAATTAACCTAACGCTAAAGATAAGGGGAGTATAAAACAATGAACACTGAATCACCAACTAAAACCCTAATTTTCTTTATTTTTCTGATTGTGCTTGTTATCGGATTATCCATTATTTCTAATCAATTATGGCAAGACAAACCCGAAACACTGCCAGAGTTTGATGAATTAATTATCTCTGAACAAATGACTATTACTGAATTTGGTCAAACCAATAATCTGGCAAACCCTATGCTAAAAGAAGTTTTTGATCTTAAAACAAAAGAAGATCTTAAAAAACAGTTAAAGGAATACGGATCTCCTGAACAAATCTCATCCCTGATTGTTAGAAAAATGGCTTTGGCGGCTGAGCAT
>JAFDFT010000469.1 GCA_019309685.1 Deltaproteobacteria bacterium | reverse complement strand
TATTCACGACGCATCCGTTCGACATAGACTTCAAGATGAAGCTCACCCATCCCTGCGATGACTGTATCATTTGTCTCCTTGCTCACATATGTTTTAAATGTTGGATCTTCCTTGGAAAAACGGTTTAATGCTTTAGACATATTGATCTGTGACTTATTATCTTCCGGGAAAATCGCTAGAGAAATGACAGGTTCGGGCACATGCATAGGTGTCATAGTCATGCTGATTCCAGGAGAAACAAACGTATCACCTGATGCGCAGTCAATGCCGAAAAGAGCTCCAATGTAGCCTGCATGAAGCGTGTTGATATTTTCCATCTGGTCGGCATGCATACGGACCAAACGGCCGATCTTTATTTTTTTCCCGGTACGAACATTTATTACCGAATCGCCGGAGGAGAGTGTACCCTGATATACCCGAATATAGGTAAGCTGGCCGTATTGGCCGTCTTCCAGTTTAAAAGCAAGAGAAACCAGCGGCTGGTCCGGTTCATTAGAGAGGACAACCCTGGTTTCATCATTATCCATATCAAGGGCTTCATTTTTCACATCTGATGGACTGGGAAGTAGGTTGGTCACCGCATCCAGAAGAGGCTGGACGCCTTTATTTTTATATGCTGATCCCATATAAACGGGTATCAACTCACGGAGAAGCACACCTGTTCGGACGGCTTGAAGAATAAGCTGTTCGGAAATATCCTTATCTTCAAGGATTCTTTCTGTTAGTTCATCTGAAAAAATAGAAGCAGCGTCTACTAAATCTTCTCGTTTTTCGTTTGCTGTTTCAATAAGCTCCGGAGGTATTTCTTCTATTCGAACCGTTTCGCCATTATCACCGTCAAAATAGAGTGCTTTCATTAAAACAAGATCTACTACGCCATTGAAATCCACTTCAAGGCCAATGGGAATCTGCATGGCAACGGCATTATGGCCGAGTTTTTCTTTGAGCTGTTCCATCACACGAAAGGGATTGGCTCCGCTTCTGTCGCATTTATTTACAAAGGCAATGCGGGGAATATTGTACCTTTTCATCTGCTGATCAACTGTAATAGACTGTGACTGGACACCTCCGACTGCGCACAACACAAGAATGGCACTATCCAGAACTCTTAAAGAACGTTCAACCTCTATGGTAAAATCAACATGGCCGGGTGTGTCAATTATATTGATATCATATCCATTCCATTTACAGAACGTAGCGGCAGATGCGATGGTAATACCGCGTTCTTTTTCCAATTCCATAGAATCCATGGTAGCACCGACTCCATCCTTACCCTTTACGTCATGGATGGCGTGAATACGTTTAGTAAAATAAAGAATCCTTTCGGTCAGTGTTGTCTTGCCGGAATCTATATGCGCACTTATTCCTATATTTCTTAATTTTTTGGCGTTGTTGTTCATGTGTATATATCCTTTTATATCAAATGATGAGTGCCCACCCATAAATTGCTATTTTGCCCGATTTCCCGCCTACGTCAAGGCTATGGCGAGGCAAGCTACGTAAGGCCCAAATTATAATCCTCGAAATACTTTATGTATTCATCCGGTTAAAATTTTTAACTTCCTTGAACTAGAACGAAATATCTAATTTCTGGAGGGGCACTAACTAAATATTTAATTGTTTAAAAATTGTTTTTGAACAAAAAAAATCCCGTATTTGGAAATTGGCCTCCATATAGGGATATCTGAAAACGAATTAAAAACAAGGTATAAATTATAAGCACTAAGGAGGTTTGTCAAGGGTTTTTAATAAATTGGCCAATTAGATGAAAGTGTAAGTAATACATATGGATTGTCACATATATTATTGATGATCCTAAAAGGGTTTCCCGTTCAAAGTCCGGGATCTTCGACAAAGGATCCAGGATTCCAGGGTTCGAGTGAAGAGCTTAAACTACTTAAAGAACTGAAGTTTGGTAGAAGTTCTATCATTTATATATTTTGAAAATATCTAATTTAGGCTCGCCGTTTTTGTAGCGGAAAAAATCGTCCAAAATACGTTTATGGTCAAAGACGATGGGATCCGGAAGCGTATCTTTTGTGAACAGGCCAATACTCTTTGCATCATCTGCAGCTTTTGGCTTTCCTAAGGCCCGCGCGAGAAATACCGTTGTGACCGTGTGATGCCTGGGGTCTCGATTCGGTGTTGAATAGGTGTGGAACTGCTCGATTAGATCTATATCCAGACACGTTTCCTCTTTTGCCTCACGGATCGCAGTCGCTTCAAGAGATTCACCATAATCTACAAATCCGCCGGGAAGTGCCCAGCCGTGCGGTGGATTATTTCTTTCAATCAATACAATAAAGTTGTTGATTTCAATAATAATATCAACGGTTAAGAGCGGATTTCTGTACGATGTATCTGATGTCATATTCATTTCGCAGAATACGGATGATTACAATTCCGGTGCTCCAGAAGGGATCAGACAGGCAAATACAAACGGTTCTTTCCCGGCATTTTTTATCTGGTGCTCTTCATTTCCAGGTATAAAAAGAACAAAACCTTTTGAAATTTTGGACCACTTTCCTTGGTTAAACACTTCCCCTTCTCCTGAATGAATGAAGATTTCATGTTCCCATTCATGTGAATGGCGGGGAGAAAAGCCGCTTTCTGACAATTCGAACACCCTCATACAGAAATTTTCAGCGCCGTCCTTTTTTCCAATAACAACACGGCCGGCAACGCCTTTTGCAGGATCTGAATCAAAAAGAACAGGTTCTTGTTCATTGTAATGCATAATTTTCATTTTTAACTCTTTATATATACACAATAACTATTATTTTTATTCCAAAAGTTAATTTTATCAAATGAATATCACATTTTAATCTCATTGTTCTATTGATTTCTTGACTAAATGCCCGATTTAGTATGTAATATAACAAAAATATTAGATATTATTACGTATAACTGGAGG
>JAFDFT010000073.1 GCA_019309685.1 Deltaproteobacteria bacterium | reverse complement strand
GATGACCTTCCATCCTATAACAATGTTTAGCAAAAGATAGACACTGAGCACTGTTGCGTCCCACAAAAGAACAGAGTTCGGCGTGGGATGTAAAAACAAATTAAGCATTCTTAAGGGTTGGCCAAGGTCCACCAGAACAAACAGCATACACATGGATACTGCTGCCACAGCGATGAATTCTCCCACAATCGTCACTTTTCCAAAGGCCTTATAGTCGTGGAGGTAATATGGCAGGACCAACATAACCCCCCCGGCCGCAACTCCAACAAGAAAGGTCAATTGAGCAATGTAAAAACCCCAGGAGACATCACGGCTCATCCCCGTTACCTGGAGCCCGGATATAAACTGGTATAAATAACATAAAAATCCGACACCGATCACGCCAAGCAACGTTAGTATCCATAACCAGTACCACTTACTTCCTTTTAATGCGGCTTCTAACATAACCACCTCATTTGTGCTAATTATAAATTAACAGTAAAAATATTAATGCGTTATACGATATAGTAAACAGACGGCCCGGTTCCCAAACCTGGTTTTCGCCGGATAGCGTAGCTTTCCTTTAACAGCTTTCTGACGTCTGACTCCGGATCATCGAGATCGCCAAAAACAATTGCGCCATTTGAAGCTTCAGCGCATGCGGGCATTTTCCCAACAGCCAGCCGTTCAGCGCAAAAATTACACTTTTCCACCACCCCTTTCATCCTTGTGGGAAATTCAGGATGTGTTTCCTCAATATACGGTCTGGGATCCTTGAAATTAAAGCTTCTGGACCCATAGGGGCAGGCTGCCATACAAAAGCGGCATCCAATGCATCGATGAAAGTCCATGAGAACAATCCCATCATCCCTTTTAAAAGTGGCTTGCGTCGGGCAAACCCTGACACAAGGCGGATTTTCGCAGTGATTGCATAGCACCAGAAAAGGCAGATGTTTGGCCTTTTCATTAACATAATGATTGTCTGTTGACGGAAATGCATGCTTGAACTCTTCCGGCCAGATCCATTTAATCTCGTGCTTTTTATCCGTTATGTTGACCGGCACATTATGAATGTTGTGACAGGCCTCAATTATCGGCTCAAGATCTGACTCCGTCTGCAGCTTCCTCGTATCAATCACCATTGCCCAATGGTCACCGGTCATGGCGCTTTCATTTTTCGTCATCTCAGCTGTTGCTTCTTCGCCGCTTCCGCCAGATACTGCAAAGGCATTGTGAACCGGCCCTGCAGCCAGACCGAGAGCTGAGATACCGGCTAATTTCAGAAATCTTCTTCTCCCGCAGTTTTCCATCATTTCTTCTCCTTCGGATCAATATGGCAGTCCCAGCAGTAAGGCGACACCGAAGCATAGTTGTGACATTTGTCACAAAATTCGGCTTTATCAACATGACATCCTAAACAGGAATTATCACCGCTGGATAGACTCATATTATAAGATTTCCCGTTGGGACTTACGTAAACACGTTTGGCTTCCCTAACAACCGTATCCCGCCAGACATCAAGCAGCTGCATATGTTCGGTTTTCATATACTCTTTTGACCGGACACACTCTTTAGCGGCTTTTGCCTTTTCTGACAGTTTAATCTCCGGTGCAGTTGAGGTTTCACCGCTAAATACATAATAATTCCATACAGGAAATGTTATCAGTGCAATAAAAAGGATTAAACCGGCAACGATTATGTTTCGATTATACATCTTTTTATTTTTCGACATTATCACCCTCCGTTTTGACATCATCGCTCTGTAAACCCGGGATCTCTTCACCCCGCAGGTCTGTCGTCCTATCGACCTGTCCAGGCATGATGAGGGCATTTGCCACTAATTCTGTCATGCCGGTAACATCAACTTCAGGAACCCAGTATTCCATGAGCGGAGGAAGTGCAGCCCTGTCAATAGCGCAAACGCAGGCAAGCATATTTACACCGTGTTTCTCATGCACATATTTTACTGCATTGGCTCTTGGAAGGCCTCCAAGCATTCGCTGTTCCATATTTTCGCCAGCATTTAAGCCCGCGCCGCTTCCGCAGCAAAATGTCTGTTCGCGAATCGTATTGTCAGGCATTTCATAAAAATGGTTACATACGTTTTGAATGACATACCTTGGCTCGTCCAATAACCCCATACCTCTGGCTGGGTTGCAAGAGTCGTGAAAAGTCACTTTAAGATGATCATTACGACTGGGATCAAGCTCTAGTTTGTCATGTTTGATGAGATCGGCTACAAATTCTGCGATGTGAACCATTTTTGTGGACTTGGAATTTTCAAATTTTGTCCCTGTTATCGGAGAAACCGGTTCTTCCAGAAAATCAGCGGGACCGTTCATTGTGTCCATATATTGGTTGATAACCCGCCACATATGGCCGCATTCTCCGCCCAGGATCCACTTCACGCCCAGCCGCTTTGCTTCCGCGTACATTTTTGAGTTGAGCCGTTTCATTGTTTCATGGGATGTGAAAAAGCCAAAATTGCCCCCCTCTGAGGCGTAGGTGCTCCACGTAATATCAAACCCATACTTTTCTCTTAAATAATGAAAAAGCATCAGATAACCCATGGCCGTGTATGTGCCGGGATCGGCAAATACATCTCCGGACGGAGTGATAAAAAGAATATCCGCGCCCTTTCTATTAAAACTGGGTTCTACCTGAATACCACCAGCCACCTCTTCGATATCTTCAACAAAGAAATCCAGCATATCCTTAAACGCGTGCGGCTGAATACCAAGGTGGTTTCCTGTTCGGTAACAGTTGGCCACGGGTGTCGCGATCCAGTCGATGTTTAGACCGATCAGATTCAACAGCTCCCTGGCCATGATGGTGATTTCTGCGGTGTCTATACCGTAAGGACAAAATACGCTGCATCTTCTGCATTCCGTGCACGAAAAGAAATAGTACCACCATTCTTTGAGAACATCGATTGTCAGCTCTCTTGCGCCCGCTATTTTGCCGAGAATTTTGCCGACTTTGGTGAAATCATTACGATAGACGGACCGTAAAAGCTCAGCTCTTAAAACCGGCATATTTTTGGGATCTCCGGTACCAATAAAGAAATGGCACTTGTCCGCGCAGGCTCCGCACCTCACACATATATCCATAAATACCTTAAAGGAGCGGAATTTATCTAATCGTTCTTTAAATCCTTCATGGATGATCTGCTTCCAGTTTTCCGGGAGTTTCCAGTCATCATCAAGCGGATTCCATGCTCGCGCATGCGGGAGACCCACG
Organism: Deltaproteobacteria bacterium; assembly: GCA_019309685.1. Classification (GTDB taxonomy): domain Bacteria; phylum Desulfobacterota; class Desulfobacteria; order Desulfobacterales; family JAABPS01; genus JAABPS01. Next base: position 5,216 of record JAFDFT010000073.1, on the reverse strand, counting down.
TATTCAACGCTCTTCGGATTGGAAGCATAGCAATACATACCTTTCCGAATATTGACCGGTGTATCCATCCAGTCTTTTGATGGTATCTTGTGATCGATTTTTATCAGTTCTTCTGGTTTGAGAAGCTCATCTGACATACCTTACTCCTTTTCCACGGGCAGCCCCGCCTCTATCATTTTATCCCTGAACTCCTCTTCATACTCTTCATATGTATGAACTTCCACAGGGTAATTCCAGGGATTAATATGCCTGACTGCTCGGTTATTGTTCACCATGTTTCGTGTTGGGCTTAAAAAGATTCCGCCCAAGTGCATCAGCTTGCTGAAGGGAAAATAAGCAAGAAGAATGCTGACAAAAAACACATGAACATAAAATATCGCCCCTACACCTTCTACAATATGGGGGTGCAATGTTACCAGGCCCATGGCCATTTCTTTAACCCCAACGACATCGACTTTTGAAAAATAACGCATCAGGAGTCCGGAAAAAGCGATTCCAAAAATAAGAAAAAGCGGGAAATAGTCCGATGCCAGTGAAATATATCTCACCTGCGGAATTAAAACCCGTCTGATAAGTAAAAAGGTAACAGCAGCAAATAGAACAACACCTGAAATAAAAACACCCGGCAGCCCTACCTGGAAAAAACTATCGATATTTTCCAGCAGGCTGATCGGGAAAAGAACAGGCTGGGTAAAAAACCTCAAATGCCTTGCCACAACTGTAAAAAAAGCCATATGAAACGCAAGGGCACCTACCCATAACCACAATTCCAAGGCATAAAAAGGTTTATTTTGATCCTTGACCGCGAACTTTGTATTTCTGAATAAAGACCTGAAAAATACAATTTCAAGAAACATCCTGGCAATAACGCCAAGTCGTGAAGAGGGATTATCCAACCATGACGACTTGATCCATGGAAGGGTTTTTTGCTGGCCGCAGGTGGTTGGAATGCGAAACGGGACCGGCGATTTTGCCCAACCCACAATTCGCCGTATAAAAAAAACTACGAATACAAGTATGGCCAGATACGGTATGACAACACCCAGTATATACTGGCTCCAAACTCCCGCTTCCGCTCCTGCGTAGGCAAGCAAAAAAAGCACAATAACTGCGATGAGTGAATACATGTATCTTACATTCATTTATAATTACCTCGCTTTGTGGCTTCTACGCCATTTAAAATCTTGTTCAACATCTCCCAGCCCTTCAACGCTACATGATTTATGAGAGGTCCTGTTTTTCTTCTGTAAGACCTGTTACTAAACCCGCTCTTTCAAATGCCTTGTAAAAGCGGTTTTTTGCTTCATTTGCCTTGATCTGATAAAATGTTTCTCTGCACTTTGCATATACATCAAAAGCAATCAACACAAGCTCATCAATCTTAGAGTCAAGTGCAGATAGCTCGTTTATCTCAACATCTTTGCTTTTTTGGTTATTTAATTCTTCTCTGATAATTTTTTTTAAAAAAAGGACAAATCCTGCGGCTTTTGATGGAGGAAAATCCTGTACAGATCGTATCCGTATAATAGGATCAAGATGGGAGATCATGTCCTGTTCACTTCTTTTATCTAACAGGTGATCAATTATCGCTTCCAGACATTGTACCGTGGTTTTCCCCACAGGATTATTAAAAGGGTCTTTTTCTTTTTTGAGGAAGCTGGCCGTTTCAGGAGGATAGGTATCTACAACGCAATCAAACCATTTTTTTATGATAACTGTTTTTCTTTTTTCCAGAAAATTTTTAACGTGTCCGCTCAATTGTTACCTTAACTCTTCATGATCAAATAACTTAAGAATTTTACAGCCGTTGTTTATAAATCCGAGTAATAACGCATAGAAAACTGTCTATAAACAACTTAAAATTTCATGTCAAGGATAAAAAGGGGACTTGTTTCCTTGATGGCATGAACAAAATATTGTATATTTTTTTCTTCTCGATATTATAAATAATTAGATCATGCATTACGATTGGTTCCTTTAATCAAAACATAGTAAAATATATACAATAATATGAGGAATATATAGTGGATTCAAAAAACAGTTTCCAAACAAAATCAACTATTGCCACTTCGGATGGTGACGTAACCTTTTTCAGCCTGGACAAATTCGCGAATGCGGGTTTTCAGAATATTCATACTCTTCCATACAGCATTAAAATCCTTTTGGAAAACCTTCTAAGAAATGAAGATGGTTCAATTATTACCGCTAACGATGTAGAGAGCCTGGCACGATGGGGTGAAAACGGCCCGGATGCACATGAAATTCCTTTTATGCCGGCGCGTGTGCTGCTTCAAGATTTCACAGGTGTTCCAGCTGTTGCGGACCTTGCAGCCATGCGAGTGGCAGCGGATCAGTTTTACGGAGATCCCCTGAAAGTGAATCCCAAAATTCCCGCTGAGCTTGTGATCGATCATTCTGTTCAGGTGGATTCCTTCGGCCAACCGGAATCATTTGAACGAAATAGTAAAATAGAATTTGATAGAAATTTTGAGCGATACGCGTTTTTAAGATGGGGACAGGAAAGTTTTAGTAATTTCAGTGTTGTTCCCCCCGCTACAGGTATCTGCCATCAGATTAATTTAGAATACCTGGCAAGAGTTGTGTTTTTAAACACCGAAAACGGAGGGAAAACCGCCTATCCTGATACGCTTGTTGGATTGGATTCCCATACAACCATGATAAACGGCGCGGGTGTACTTGGGTGGGGCGTTGGCGGAATTGAAGCTGAAGCAGTATTGCTTGGAAGACCTTATTATATGCTAACGCCTCAGGTTGTAGGCTTTCAGCTTTCAAAAAATCTTTCTAAAGGAGTAACAGCAACCGATCTTGTCCTGACAATTACTGAAATATTAAGACAAAAGGGTGTTGTTGGAAAATTTGTAGAATTTTATGGTTCAGGCCTTAAAGGTCTCAGTCTGGAAGACCGCGCAACCATAGCAAATATGGCTCCTGAATACGGGGCGACCATGGGCTTTTTCCCTGTTGATGAGAAAACACTCGATTACTTGCGGCTGACTGGCAGACCTGAATCTATGATTCAGCTGGCGAAAAATTATTGTACCACCCAGGGGCTTTTCAGGACAGATTCCGCACCAGACCCTGTATTTTCAGATATAGTTGAACTGGATTTGGCTTCTGTGGAGCCGAGTATGGCGGGGCCCTATAGGCCTCAAGAACGAATCGCCCTATCCAATATGAAGAAGGCTTTTTCAGATTCTTTAGATAAAGCGCGCGATACCGATGTGCCCATAAAGGAAATCTCGCTTACGCTTGATGGTAAGACGCACAGTTTTGGGGACGGGGCAGTAGTGATTGCCGCCATCACAAGCTGCACAAACACCTCCAATCCGTCCGTTTTAATAGGCGCCGGACTTTTGGCAAAAAAAGCAGTGGATAAAGGGCTTTCTGTTCAGCCATGGGTCAAAACCAGCCTGGCACCTGGGTCTAAAGCCGTTATGACTTATCTCAAAAAAGCAGGACTGTTAAGCTATCTGGAAACCTTGAATTTTCATTGTGTGGCCTATGGATGCACTACTTGTATAGGCAATAGCGGACCACTGCCTGAGCCGATTGCCACAAAAATCCAAAAGCATGACCTTATTGTTGCGTCTGTCTTAAGCGGCAATCGCAATTTTGAAGGAAGGATCAATCCGCTTACGCGCGTGAACTTTCTTGCCTCTCCTCCTCTTGTTGTGGCGTATGCCATAGCCGGAAGGATGGATATTGATTTTGAAGAGGAGCCCATTGGTTCAGATTCAGACGGCAACTCCGTTTATCTGCGCGACATCTGGCCTGACGACAAGGAGATTAATCGTATCGTAGAAACCACTATCGAGCCGGAAATGTTTCAAACTGTATATGAATCGGTTTTTGAAGGATCGGAGCAATGGAAATCCCTTCCCTTAACAAAGGAACAGCTTTACGACTGGGACTCTGAATCAACTTACATTAAAGAACCTCCTTTTTTAAAAAATATTTCTCAAGAACCATCAAAAATAGCGGGTATTAAAAATGCAAGGGTACTGGCCCTTCTTGGGGACACAGTGACCACCGATCATATCTCACCTGCCGGTGCCATACCGGAGGATAGCCCCGCAGGGAAGTATCTCATCGACAATGGTATCGCGCCTTCTGATTTTAATTCATTTGGCTCCCGAAGAGGAAACCACGAGGTGATGATGCGGGGGACATTTGGCAATATCCGTCTGGATAACAAGCTTGTACCAGGAGTATTCGGCGGGCACACTATTTATCTTCCCAGAGATGAAAAGATGCCAATTTATGATGCGGCCATGGAATATGAAAAAGAAAACATACCGCTTCTTGTTATCGCGGGAAAAGAATACGGCACAGGGAGTTCACGTGACTGGGCGGCAAAGGGAACCGCATTATTGGGAGTAAAAGCGGTGATCGCTCAAAGTTTTGAACGTATCCACAGAAGCAATCTTATTTGTATGGGTGTGTTGCCCCTTCAATTTTTATCAGGAGAGAACCAGGAGTCATTGGGCTTGGACGGCACAGAAACTTTTGATATCAATGGAATAGAAGATATGAATGGCCCGGGAGAAAAACTGACTATTATCGCAAAAAAAGCTGATGGATCTTCAGTATCATTTGAAGTAATATCCAGGATTGATACACCAACCGAATTAAGTTATTTTCAACATGGCGGTATACTACCGTATGTTTTGCGCAATCTAAAATAGGTCTAAGACCAACTCTTCAAAAGTTACCTTCTAGGCTAAGTTTTACTGGAATACGATTTTTTCCAAGGCGACTGTTTAAGTTCCCGGTAATTTGCAAGGGCAAGATATAATGCCCCAACAGCAAGCTCCGCGCAATGGAAGTTCTCTACGGGCAGAGTTTCAAGATAGTCGGCTATGTCTTCGGGTGTGATTTCCCATGCCTGTTCTACACTTTTTCCCTCAATTAAGTGAGCAACTGTATTAGCAGCCGCGTTGGTGTTCAAACAGCCGTCAAGCATAAATGAAACGGATTCAATGGTGTCCCCATTGACTGCTAAAAAAAACTCAATGGTATCACCGCAATCGCCCGTTTTTTTCCCATAGGCATCCGGACTCGTAACAACCTCTCGCCGGTCCACACTAAATGCCATTTCAAGATAGTGTCGGGAATGGTCTTGCCAAAAATCAGAAATCGTCTTGTTCATTGTGAATACTTCAAAGTTATTTAAATTTATATTGGTAATCCTTAAT
>JAFDFT010000072.1 GCA_019309685.1 Deltaproteobacteria bacterium | reverse complement strand
ACATTAATCAAACGCAAAAAATATGCCAAAAATCTAATAATTTTAAATATGTAAACAGCCCAATGCTGAACTGAAAGGTGTTATGCTGAGTCAATACCCGCACGGTGAGTAAACTTAGGTAGTTCTTGAGGGGATGAAGTGGTCGGATATCAAATATCTTTCCAAAAACTCCAGTCATAATTGGAAAATTAATTTATTTAAATATCAATGACTTGGTAGCGAAGCCCCCAATTTTTTCCTTTTTACAACATTTTATGGTATTTGCTATCCCATCTTACATGCGATAAGATTTCACAATCATCCTCCTTTTTGCACATTGAGGATCTCCTTGGGAAATTGCCAAATATAAGATCAGTAGAGATTATGTAGGCCCTCTTAAATAGTTTGAGAGCTTAAATCAAAACGAATAATATGCATCGTGTATTATTATTGAGACAATATTGTCTCATGAAACACTATTACTCGAATATACAACTGCTATTTAAGGGCTCATATGAAAAAAGGACATTATGAATGGTTTGTTAAATTAGAGGGAATTATATCGTTATAACAAGAGGTTGCATTAATCCCATTGCAGCTACTTTTTAACTATATTGTGATTTGTAAGGTTGAATATTTGCTTATATCATTAGAATAAACCTTTCAAACATTCATATTATCGCCTATTTATGGATTTACTTGATTATTTCTTCTCTTCTCAATTTTTTAATATCTTCGCCCGAATATCCCAAATCTATCAGAATCTGATCCGTATGTTCACCAATAGATGGCGCATTGTGTTTTATCCCAGCCGAGCATTCACTAAACTGTATGGGGTAACCGGGAACATTAATTTTTCCAATTCCTGGATAATCAAAGGGTTCCACATAATTATTGACTATGGCCTGTTCATCATTTTCGACTTCATGAATCTGCTGAACCGAACTGAACATGAGTTTGTTTTTCTGAAAAATTTCCATCCATTCATCTCTTGTTTTTGTAGCAAAGACTTTGTCAAACACCTCTATCAACTCAGGGAAGTTCAAGGGTTTTCTATGTTTATCTGTAAAAGTTGGATCGTTGAGGATTTGTTTCTGTCCAGTTGCATTGCAAAAAAGTGTCCAGTATTTTTCTTCCGGATGATGTGTTCCTAATATCCATTTTCCATCTTTGCAGCAAAAAGCATTCCGTAATGGAGAATGTTCCGTACGAGATGAAGTAACGCAAGGATTTACAGAAATGGCATTGGACAACATGAGATTTGGATGCTGCATCCAGAGTGCGGTACTGTAAAGAGAAACATGAACTTCCTGGCCGATTCCTTTTCTTTCTTTAACCAATAAAGCCGTGATAATCGCGTGGCTTGCGGCAATTGCTGTTGTCTGATCCAGCACACCCAAGTGCAAAAGGGTTGGCTCAGGGTTTCCTGTAACAAACATCATTCCGGATCGCGCCTGACCAAGCGGATCAAACGCACCCAGATCACTCATCGGCCCTTCAGGGCCGTATCCGGATACATTGGCATGGATTATCTTTGGATTTACTTTTGAGACCGTTTGATAATCGATGCCAATTTTTTTCTTTGTGCTTTTTCGAAGATTGGTGAGAAATACATCCGCGTCCTTTATCAGTTGGTGGAGTATCTCCCGGCCTTTTTCTTTTGAAATATCAAGGTAAATCCCTTTTTTATTTCTATTTGATACTTCATGCATTAAACTCTCACCGTTTGGCGCGGACATGTCAATTCCTGCGACATGTGTCCAGTATCTTTCCGGGTCTCCGATCCCGGCTTCAATTTTTATCACTTCCGCGCCAAGATCCCCCAATATAGCACCACCGCCAGGCCCTGCATGAAATACGCCATATTCTACGACCTTTACACCATCCAGAGGGCCCGGTTTATTCTGTTTCTTACCGCTTTCACTCATTATTCATTTTCCCTTTTTCATAGAAATACTGTTTCTGTTTTTTTACTCTCTTAAAATAGTTTTCTTTCCATCAATTTGTTTGTGAAAATGTTACTCAAGATACACTTGCTGAACTGAAACTATATTCGGCAAGGCTTTTAATTCATCAATAACTGTTTCGTCCGCGGGTGTATCAATATTAACCATGCAAAGAGCTCTTTCTTCGAGTCTTCCCAAATGAAACCTGCCGATATTTACATTGTGCTTACCAAGTGTGGTCCCTACATTACCGATAACGCCCGGTTTATCAATATTTTGAATAATTATCATTGACCCTTGGGGAATAGCATCCATATAAATTTCCCCAAGTCTGACAATCCTTGGATCTTTCCTGCCGAAAATGGTTCCCCATACTTCGCCCGGCCCGTTCTTTTGCCCTTCAAGCTTCACCTTGATAACGCCGGCAAAGTCATCATTGGCATCACTGGTTGTTTCTTTCACATTTATCCCCCGCTCTTTTGCCAGCGAAGGCGCGTTGATATAATTCACAGGATTGTCCGCAAATGAACCCAAAAGGCCCTTTAGTGCCGCATGAGTCAACAGCCGTGTATCCAGATTTGCTATTTGTCCGGTATATATCATTGTAATGTCATGAATTTTCCTTTCGAGCTGTCCCATTAACGATCCCATTTTTTCAGCAAGCTGCAGATACGGATGGATCTTATCGAGGCTCTCTTTTGAAATGGAAGGAAAATTAACCGCATTGGTAATAATATCGGTCGTCAGATAGTCAACCATCTGATTGGCAATCATTTCAGCTACTTTTACCTGAGCCTCACCTGTACTTGCACCAAGATGGGGTGTGAAAATTACCTGAGGGAGCTGTAAGATCGCCAAAGAAGCATCCGGAGGCTCTGTTGGAAAGACATCCAGTGCCGCTCCTGCGACATGGCCGGAAATGATCGCATCATGCAAATCATCAATATTTACAATTTCGCCTCGTGAGCAATTGATGATCCTTACGCCCTTTTTCATTTTTATAATTGTATCTTTATTAATCATGCCCGCTGTTTCTTTCAAGCGCGGAACATGAAGTGTAATAAAATCAGATCGTGAAAGCAGATCATCCAGGGAGACAAGTTCAACCTCCATTTTTGCTGCAGCGTCCTTGCTGATAAACGGATCTGCTGAAATGACTTTCATTTCAAGCCCTCTTGCTCTGGATGCAACAATTTTTCCGATATGCCCAAGGCCAATAATCCCAAGTACTTTTCCGGTTATTTCCACGCCTGATAATACTTTTTTCTCCCATTTGCCATCTCTTATAGAAGCGGTTGCCTGGGGAATATTTCGCGAAAGAGAAAGCATTAGTGATATGGCATGCTCGGCTGTGGTGACTGTATTTCCACCAGGTGCGTTCATGACAACAATGCCATGTTTTGTGGCAGTTTGGACGTCTATGTTATCCACACCAATACCTGCGCGTCCTATCACTTTCAAATTGCTCGCATTCTTTAATACCTCTTCTGTAATTTTTGTGCCGCTTCGAATGGCAAGCCCATGATATTCTCCTATAATTTCAGATAGTTTTGAAGGATCATTTGTTTCCTTATTATTATCTATTACCGCTTCAATATGTTCGCTTGCCTCCAGAATTTCTTTTGCAATGGGCGACATGTTATCCCGTATCATCACTTTCATCATTTTATTAGGGCTCCCTTTTTAAATTTATCTGGATTCCATCCGGCCTTTTAGTATATTCAAGTCTTTAATAATTGTAAAGTGTTCGTATTTGCCAATCTCTTTTAATTGACACCTGATTTTGTATTCACTATACTCCGCCACAACTTTTTGACAAGCAAACAATAAAACTCCTTTCAGTCTCTCTGAGGAGTTTGGATATAAAACATAATTTTAAATAAAGAAAACAATGCGAACGCTAAAAGAAGTCATGGAGTCCGGGAGTCTGGCTGTAGTTGGTGCGTCTTTGGATCCTTTTAAGCCGGGTGCGATACTCTTAAAAACGCTTATAGATACAGGGTTTAAGGGAAAAATTGCCGGTGTTAATCCAAAAGGAGGGTCTGTTAATGGTGTCTCACTATATTCCAGTCTGGATAAAATTCCCTTTGATGTAGATCTTGCTGTAATGCTCATTCCGCCGCCCTTAGTTCCAAATGCAGTTCATGAATGCGCTAAGAAGGGAGTAAAAGGAGTTGTGATCTCATCAGAAGGTTTCGCTGAATCCGGAGAGCAAGGCAGACACTATCAAGATGAAATTTCTAAAATCCTTCAATCCAGCGGGATGAGAGGATTCGGCCCCAATACCCTGGGGATTATTAATACATCCAGTGGCTTAACAACCTCATATTTTACAGATGAAAACATGCTTCTGCCTGGAGGGGTGGGCTTTGTCTCACAATCAGGAATCTTTGTTGGAGCGCTATTGAGATATATCGGATCACTTGAAAGTCTTGGCATATCAAAGGGGATCGGTCTTGGCAATAAGATAGATGTGGATGAATCTGATGTTCTACAATATTTCCTGGAAGATGATCAAACCCGAACTATCGGCATGTACATTGAAGATATCAGAAACGGTGCCAAATTCATTAAAAGTGCCAAACAGGCGACTCCAAAAAAACCTGTCCTTTTATTAAAAGGCGGCCAAACCGTGGAAGGCTCGCGAGCAAGCGCTTCCCATACTGCAAGCCTCGCGGTAAACAACGCAGTACTAAACGGAGCCTTACAGCAATCGGGCATACTTCGCATGAACGGCATTGAAGAAATGATTAACACGCTCATGGGCTTTGAATGGATGCCGCTTCCAAAAGGAAACAACATCGCGATTGTCACCTTTAGCGGTGCCCAGGCGATCATGAGTGTAGACGCGGCCGTCAAAAACAATGTGTCTATCGCAAAGTTTTCTAAAAAAACAGCTGAAGCGCTATCACACGTCATTGCAACACCATCCAAAGCATATAACCCAATCGATATATTTCCGGATATGATGGTCCATGGTTTTGATAAAATATCCATGGAAATCCTTAAAGCGCTTTTTGAAGATAAAGGCGTGCATGGGATTGTTTTTATCTCTTTTGCTGTTTCAGGGGCTGAACCATTTCATCTGCTTTCAGAATTTATCAGTGAAAACCGTTCAAAACCTGTTTTTGTATCTCTGCTGGGTGCCAAAGAAGACACCCGATCAACCAGCGATTATCTGCTGAAACAAAAAATACCTTGCGTTGCGTACCCTGAAATGGCAATCCAAGCTTTCTCCCACATGTGGAGTTATGCTAAAAGAAGGATGCCGTCTCAATAGAATGTTATTGCGTGATTTATAAATATTGATAATCTCAAAGAAGTTGGTGACTTTAGAAAGATTCGAGTGAAGCAATAAAAATATATTTGAAAAAAATCGAATAATGAACGCTAAATGTCGAATATCGAAGGGAATGTGTAGTTATCAATTGCACAGCCAGCAAAAAACATAAGAGAACTTCGTGATTCGGTGTTCGATATTCATCATTCTACATTTGGTGCTTAACGCGTAAAACTTAAAACCTAAATCCAAACAATTGCCTTGAGATAACAGATATTATCAGAGTAAAATATAATAAAATAAATCAATGTGCAAAAGCTTAAACTATGCAACAAACAATATCCCCCATTGACGGCAGTATCTTTTGTGAGCGTGCCCACGCAACACCAGATGAAATCGACAAAGTAATCTCCAATTCAATGTACGCTCAAAAAGAATAGAGTCTTGTTCCTATAGATGAAAGAGATAAATTATGTTCGGGCATGATTGACGCGGGTGTACGCTTTCCAGCGTGGGATATGAACACCTGACTCGTCCAAAATCATATCATTTGCGTACGACTATTACCTGATATTTGACAAACATTGCAGGAAAACTTAATTTTATCGGATATTTTTTTTTAAAAGGATAAATTATGACAACATCCAAAGGAATACTATCTGTTGACGAACTCAAGTCCCTTGTCCAGGTAGAAGAAATTGAAACAGTCCTTGTTGTATTCACGGATCTGTACGGACGGTTTGTTGGTAAACGGTATGACGCGGAATTCTTCTTAGACGCCATTGCGGAACACGGTTCTCACGCGTGCGACTATTTGCTGACCGTTGACATGGAAATGGAACCTGTGCAGGGATATAGTTTTGCAAACTGGAATCTTGGATACGGAGATGTCACATTATCTCCGGACATGAATACACTTCGCATTGCCTCCTGGCTTAATAAAACAGCCATGGTCTTGTGCGATATTCATGATAACAAAACAGGAAATTTCGTCAGTATTGCGCCCCGTTCCCTTCTGATAGAACAGATCGAGAAAGCAAGGGAAATGGGATACACGGCAAAAGCAGGGTCAGAAATTGAATATTATATGTTCAATAACACGTATCGAGATGCTGCCGAGGGTAAATATCAGAATCTGGAACCTGCCGGATGGTACATAGAAGATTACCATGCCTTGCAGGGAAGCCGTGTGGAATTTTTCAACGCGGAAGTTCGCCGAAATTTAAAAAAATCAGGTATCCCTGTGGAAGGTTCAAAAGGAGAATGGGGGCTGGGACAGCAGGAATTAAATATTCAGCATAGTGATATTCTGACCATGGCAGACAGCCACGCCATTTACAAGCATTGCATGAAAGATATCGCGGATAATCTTGGCATCAGCGTCACGTTTATGGCCAAGTTTGATGAAAAACAAGCCGGTTCGAGCTGTCATATCCATTTAAGCCTATGGCGGCAGGATAAAAACGTCTTTCCGGGAAGCATTCAGGCAGGACCCGTTAAAGGATCTAATATCTTCTTTTGGTTTCTGGGCGGATGGATGGCGCGTATGCCTGAACTCATGGTTTTTTACGCACCAACAGTCAACTCGTATAAACGGTACCAGTCAGGCTCATGGGCGCCTACCCGACTGGCATGGAGTTATGACAACCGAACAGCAGGGTTCAGAATTGTGGGCAAAGAAAACAGCTTGCGCATTGAATGCAGAGTCCCGGGTGCAGACTGCAATCCCTATCTTGCTTACACGGCAGCCATGGCTTCGGGCCTAGATGGTATTGCCAATAAAATTGAACCTCCGCCAATATTTTCCGGTGACGCGTACACGGAAAAACAACTTGTCCAGTTACCGCTTACATTGCGAGATGCAACCGATCAGTTTGAAAAAAGCGATTTCGCGATGAAAGCTTTTGGAAAAGAAGTGGTAGAACATTACACTCATTTTTTTCGTGTTGAACAAAAAGCCTTTGACAGTACGGTAACAGATTGGGAAAAAAACCGGTATTTTGAAAGAATTTAAATATGATTAAATCTGACAACGCACCGCTCATCGGCATTACCACGTATGGTCGAAATAAAGCAGATCATTTTACAATCCCTGCTAAACATATTTATGCAATTCGACGTGCAGGCGGCATACCTATAGCTATTCCTCCAGGAGACCCACGTCCTGGCATTTTGCTGGACAAACTTGATGGATTGATCTTTTGCGGCGGTGGAGACATTGATCCACATCATTACAATGGTACGAACCATGAAACCATTTACATGGTAGATGAAGAAAGGGATAAAGGAGAATTCAATCTGGCAAAACGTATTATTGATTCCGGCCTGCCCACATTTGCTATTTGCAGGGGAATTCACGTTATCAATGTTGCTCTAGGCGGCTCCTTGTATGAAGATCTGCCGGATATGATAGGAGATAAAGTTCATCATCGCCTGCCTCCCCGGAAACCTGCTGCTCATTTGGTAACCGTCAAGCCGGATACACGTCTGATGCAAATATTAAACGATACTGAAGTCAACCCATTGTCGTGGCATCATCAGGGCATAAAAAAACTCGCACCTGGGCTGATTGTCTCAGCCTTTGCACCGGATAATGTCATAGAAGGCATTGAAATGCCGGATCATCCCTGGCTTCTGGGTGTTCAATGGCACCCGGAACTAACTGCCGAAACAGATGAAAAGCAGCAAGAGCTGTATAATGCTTTTGTAAAGACTGCTGGGTCTAATAAATAATGTCCCAATACATTCAACCTTAAATATGGCATTTTAGGATCTATTAAACCCATAAACATAGGAGATCAAATACAATGCGGTTAAAAGATAAAACAGCTATCATTACTGGCGCAGCCAGCGGGATCGGAAGAGAAACTGCCCTTCTTTTTGCAGAAGAAGGCGCCAGTATATTAGCAGTAGATGTGAACGAAGAAGGTGTAAATGAAACAACAACATTGATAACTGATAAAGGCGGTAAAGCCGATTATATTCTTGCGGATGTTTCAAAAGCGTCTGATTGCGAAAAAATGGTTCAAACATCTGAAGAAAAGTTTGAAAAATTACATATCCTTTTCAACAATGCCGGTATTATGCACGGTTCAGATGATGATGCAATAAACACTGAAGAAGATGTCTGGGATCTGACCATGGCCATCAACCTCAAAGGAGTGTTTTTGGGTTGCAAGTATGGTATCCCTGCTCTTCGCCGCGCGGGCGGCGGATCTATTATCAATACTGCTTCTTTTGT
>JAFDFT010000468.1 GCA_019309685.1 Deltaproteobacteria bacterium | reverse complement strand
TAAAAGCAATTGTTTCCATCTCTAGAACACCTGAATCCTGGAATCCTTGGCCCCTTGAATCCTGTTAAGATCATCGGTCTTTTTGAGATGATCTTTTAGTTCATATGATCGTTCAGCCACCCAATAACATCCTTAAACACCTCTTCTCTATTTGTTTCATTTAGCATTTCGTGTCTGCCGTCTTCATAAAACTTACAGTTTACGTCTTTTATGCCTGCTTTCTGATAAGCATTGAAAATCTGTTTGACGCCCTTTGTATTATTTCCTACAGGGTCTTTGTCACCAGAAAAAAGATATATGGGGAGATCTTTTGGCACCATTTTTGTATTTTTCGGATTATTAACCACACTTAAACCGAACAGCAGGTCCCGATAAAACCACGCTGTAAAATCACCCCCGCAATAAGGGTCATCCACATATTTATCTACTTCAGCATTATCTCTGCTTAGCCAATCAAATTCAGTTCTGTTGGGCTTAAAGGCGGTATTAAACTTGCCGAAAGAGAGCTTTTTTAAGAGCGGGCTTCTGAATTTTTTTCCTTTGTTTTTGCTTTCTCTTTTTGCGACAAAATAGCCAATCTTACCCAGCAGCCCAGGGTCGCCCCCTGTTCCGGAAAGTATAACACCTTGTAGTTCATTGCCGTAAAGAAAGATATAATTCCTTGATAAAAAAGAGCCCATACTGTGGCCGAAAAGAAAAACGGGTATGTCGGGATGGTTGTTTTTTATAAGTTGGGTGAGTTTGCGCATATCTTCGACAACAATGCCCCATCCATTTTCATCAGCAAAATAGCCTACATTTTCACCTCTGTGGTCGTTTGCGTATACCGCGAATCCTTCTTTTGTCAGCGCTTCGGCGAACCTGCTGTATCGTTTAGAATGTTCAGCCATCCCGTGAGCAATTTGAACGGCGGCCTTTATGTTTTTTTTACCCTTTGGAATCCACTGATGGTAGAATATCTCAGCGCCGTCGTCTGCCTGAAATGTCATGTTTGCAGATTTCATATTTTACCCTCCCTATTTTTGTGTTTGAGATAGCTTAATAGGATCATCTGTGATAAAAATACGCTTTTAATATACATCAATACCTTATATATACATGAGCAGTCAAACATAACTGAAAAGCTCTTATGTCAAATTTAAAATTTTGGAAAGTTTAATTTCACTTCGCTCGAACTCATGAATCCTTTCCGCCAGCAGTAATTGAAACCCCACCATAAAATGGCGCAGTTTCCGCTAAAAATTCATAAATTAGTGCTAATAATATAATCTCTAAATATTTATATTAATATATAGTTGAAATATATGGCGAATCAATATCATTAATTTCGATAAACTTAGACACCCCCCGAAGAAACTCGGGGGGTGTCTAAGCCTTTTGTGGATTCAAAATGGATTTTGCTTGATAAAACCTTTTAATAGTGTATATTGTTTCATCTTTAAAAATTTCTTTCTAACGGAACATTTATTATGGATTTCTGGCGCGTACCGCTTGACGCAGGTGAGATAGAGGTTTCACAGGGCATTGTCACAGTGCTTGAAGACCGGTGCAAAGGCTGTGGTTATTGTATTGAGTACTGTCCAAAACAGGTGTTGGAATTTTCTAAGGAATTCAATAAGAAAGGATACCACCCGCCTACGGTAGTAAAACCGGATGACTGCGTAAACTGCCACTATTGTGAAATTATCTGTCCGGAGTTTGCCATATATTCAATAGAAGCACCAGCTTCTCAAACAATACCATAAAATTGAAATATACTAATTATAATAGATAAATATGAGCGTTTCCGTACTTACTGGAGAACACTATTTGACTGGCGATGTTGCCTGTGCTGAAGGCGCACTTGCGGCAGGATGTAAGTTTTTTGGAGGATATCCCATAACTCCTGCCACAGAAATTGCCGAACACATGTCAGCACGACTCCCTGATGTTAACGGGACGTTTATTCAGATGGAAGATGAAATCGCAGCCATGGCGTCTGTGCTGGGTGCTTCATGGGCAGGCGTTAAGAGCATGACAGCAACATCCGGCCCGGGATTTAGCCTGATGATGGAAAATATCGGCCTGGGAATTTGTACGGAGACACCATGTGTTGTTGTAAACGTTCAGCGGGCAGGCCCATCCACCGGTTTGCCTACCCAGGGCGCTCAAGGTGATATGATGCAGGCCCGGTGGGGCTCCCATGGTGATTATGAAATTATCGCCCTTGCTCCCGCATCTCCCCAGGAGATCTTTTATCAGACAATCACAGCGTTTAATCTCAGTGAGACATATCGCATACCGGTTCTTATTATGACCGATGAAATCGTTGGCCATATGAGTGAAAAGGTGACTATTCCCAAGGCGAAAGATATAACACTTCTGTCAAGGGTGGCGCCAAAAGGCAGAAAGGATAATTTTCTGCCCTTTAAGCCCGGTCCCAACGGGGTGGCGCCCATGCCGGCTGCAGGAGAGGGATATAATGTGCATATTACCGGCCTTACCCATGATGAGAAAGGGTACCCTGTGATGACAGTCGAAGCGCAGGATGAGATGATGTCCCGTATTACGGGTAAGATTCGGAACAACCTTGATGATATTATCCGAACCGATTCTTATCGGCTCGATGATGCTGAGATTATCATCATATCATACGGGGTCTCTTCGAGAACAAGTATGGCCGCGGTTGATGAAGCGCGCGATATTGGTATTAAAGCGGGTCTTTTACGCCTGATTACGATCTGGCCCTTTCCTGAAGAACAGATTCGAAAACTCGCAGATCGGGCCAAAGGCTTTGTTACTGTTGAAATTAACCTTGGACAAATTCATTATGAGGTAGAACGCTGCGTTGGCAAAAAAGCTCCGGCGTATCTTGTGGGGCATCCCGGCGGTACAATCATTTCACCCGAACGGGTCGTAGATGTTTTAAAGGAGGCATTTTGACGCAATCAGCCGTGTTTAAAAACAATGAAAAGCAGCCCGTCCATCCGCTGGATGATCTGCTCAGGACCGATCGTATTCCTCACATTTGGTGCCCGGGATGCGGAACAGGTACCGCTTTTTCTTCATGTTTGATCGCGATAAAGGGCTCAGGATTGGTTCTTGAAAAAGTCGCGATGGTTTCTGGTATCGGCTGCTCGGGTCGGGGGGCTGGTTATGTGAAGCTTGATTCGTTTCATACAACACATGGACGGGCCATTCCATTCGCAACCGGTCTTAAGCTGGGCAACCCGGAACTCAATGTGATTGTTTTCAGCGGCGACGGCGATCTTTTTGCCATTGGCGGGAATCATTTTATCCATGCTGCTCGAAGAAATATGGATATGACCGTGGTGTGCGTGAATAATTTAAATTATGGGATGACGGGCGGACAAGTTGCCGCGACCACACCCCATCAAGCAAAGACCACAACAACGCCTATGGGGAATCCGGAAACACCATTTAACTTGCCGCTTCTGGCGTACGCTTCCGGCGCGACATATATTGCCAGGTGGACCATTCTGCATGCGCGGGATCTCACCGATTCCATTCAGGAAGCTATTCAAAAGAAGGGGTTTTCCTTTATTGAGGTTCTATCTCCCTGTCCGATAAATTCTGGGCGCCGTAACAAGGAAAGACCCCTGGACACCTTAAAACTATATCAGGAGAAAGGCATAATCCTAAACGATGCCCATCCTTCTGAAGCAGATATTGATTTTGAAAAAGGGATCATCCTCGGGAAATTTATCGATACAGACCGGCCGACATTT
>JAFDFT010000467.1 GCA_019309685.1 Deltaproteobacteria bacterium | reverse complement strand
AAAGGATTACCTTTTGATAGTCGGCTATGGTGTGACCGGAAGAAACGTGGCGCACGCTGCGAGAATGGCAAATATTCCTTATATAATTATTGAGATGAACCCGGAAACAGTAAGAAGCGAACAGGCCAAAGGCGAAACGATTTATTATGGCGATGCGTCTCAAGAAGCAGTGCTTCAGCATGTTAATATAAAAAATTCGAAAGTTGCTGTTGTAGCCATAAACGATCCCCCAGCAACCCGCAGAATTACCGAAACAATCCGCAGGTTCAATCCGAAAGTTCATTTGATTGTGCGGACCCATTATCTTAAAGAGATGAAGCAATTGCATGAATTGGGTGCCGACAATATCATTCCGGAAGAATTTGAAACATCGGTGGAAATCTTTACTCGTGTTTTGAAAAAATATATGGTGCCGAGAGATGAAATCGAGAAGTTCATAGTTAAAGTGCGCGCGGAAGGTTATGAGATGTTTCGAAGCCTTTCCCAAGAGTCGGCTTCTTTGTCTGATTTAAAGCTTCAGCTTCCCGATTTCGAAATCAGCACATTACGGGTTAGAGATAAATCGCGTTTAGTTGGGAAATCGTTAGCTCAGATAGAGTTGAGAAAGAAATATGGAGTTACCGTATTGGCAATACGCCGGAACTCAGAAATATTGTCTAATCCGAACGGAGACATACAACTTTGTACTAACGATGTGCTTTTTGTCCTTGGACCGCCGGATAGAATCATCGATATCGCTGATTTAATTCATAATCTCTAACAATAAAAGTAAAATTAATGAATCCAATATTTCTGACAGTGGCCAGCACAATTTTTCGCCTTAAGCGAACATGTCCTAAATGTAAGAGAGATAAGCTAAAAAAAGTTACGGATGAAGACCTATCGAGAATACTGCAAAATCAGGAGACATCTGCTTATTCTCAATCAAATTCACCATACTTGAAAATGATATATATACTGTACCCAGATCTCACAATAAATAAAACTTCTTTTGAGCTTAAAGAAGTGATTAGAGGTTAAATATGTTTTCAAGGATCAACCTTTTTATTCTCACAGTTGCATTTATCATTTCCTGTTCACATCAAAATAAAATACCCGATTACGCTTATAAAATAGGGAAAGGTGATTACCAGGGTGCATTAACGGATGTTGAACCGCTTGCGCAAGAAGGAGATCCTTATGCTCAATACACTCTCGGAGTAATGTTCGCAAAAGGCCATGGCGTGCCTCACGATTACAAAAAAGCACTCAAATGGTACCGCCTGGCGGCTGAACAGGGATTAGCACCTGCTCAATTTGTTCTTGGTGATATGTATTTCTTCGCCCAGGGTGTTCAGAAAAACTTAACGACCGCAAACCAGTATTACCTAAAAGCCGCTGAAAAAGATTATGCGCCTGCCCAATATACACTTTACAACATATATGCGGAAGGACTTGGAACAGAGAAGAACCATGAAGCAGCATTAAAATGGCTGACTGTAGCGGCAAAAAACAACTATACCGCGGCTCAAAATGATCTTGCCGGCCTCTATATAAAAGGTATGGGTGTTCAAAGAAATTATTCAACGGCGTACGAATGGTACCGAAGAGCTGCTGAAAAGGGGCTGTCGGCCGCTCAAACCAATCTCGGGGTCGTATACAAAAATGGCTTAGGGGTTAAAAAGGACTACAATAAAGCCGTTAATTGGTTTCGAAAAGCAGCCGAGCAGAATGACTACGGAGGTCAAAACAATCTTGGTCTAATGTACATGGAAGGAAAGGGTGTCCCGAAGAATGATGTCTTAGCCTGCATGTGGTTCATTTTGGCTGCTGATAATAATAATCCAGTGCCGAAGCAATATCTGGATAACATCAAAAAGAAAATGTCTCCCGCTCAAATCAAGAATGCAGAAACATTAGCAAAGAAGTGGAAAGCAAAAATTTTAAAAGATGAGTAATTTTTTACAAAGCTTAGATATTCATGAAATCTCAAAGGTCTGCTGATTCCGGTATTGATCTCACTCGTCATTATTCTCTTGATTTCCCACCTTTTAATTATTTTAACTTACACGGTCTGCAGGATCTTGACGGTAGTATTCTTTGAGAACACGATAAATATCCGGAGCATGGCTTATCATTTCCATCGGCTGATCGAAGAACTGCTCAGTTGCAACGGCAAAGAATTCAGCTTCATCGGTAGCACCATAGGCGTTGAGGAAGGATTTCCTGCCGCGTTCAACATCATGTTTGAGACGAAGATATTCACGAGAACATGTGCTGACCCAATCAGCATATTCATCCCGGTCCTGCAGAGGGGGTGTGCCGTCAGCAGCCCCATCCAGCATATCGAGCTTGTGGGCAAATTCGTGATAAACAACATTGTAGCCTGACCCAGGATGGCGGCCGCCGTGCAAAACCGCGTCCCAAATGAGAATGACCGGACCTTGATGAAAGGCTTGCCCGATAATGGGTTGGGATATCTCTATTGGTGCGAGAATATTTTCAAAAAATCCGAGTTTACGCTGGGGCGGAACTACAGTAGAGGGATAAACAATGATCGAGTGAACATTTTGGTAGAAGTTGTGAGGGATACCGAGAAGTAGTAGGCACGCTTGTGCGGAGATGGTGACGCGGATTTCGTCCGTGAGTTCGAGCCCCCCGCACCCTTCCCAATTTTTTTCTGCGATGAAAATCTGGACAAGTGCCCGAAGATGTGAGCGTTCGGCATCTTCGAGCATACAGTAATGGGCAACATTACGCCATATAATGTCTTCCCAGGCGGAAGGAAATGGAGCTTTTGTGAGCTTTTTGCGGCGATGATTGGCAAACCACTGAAACATTGAATTCCTTTTTATATGAATAATAAATAGATATGATTCATATGTTTATGCTGATAACAAATAATGTCGAACCATACAGTAGCATAAAAAGAAAAATTAGAGAAATGCCG
>JAFDFT010000466.1 GCA_019309685.1 Deltaproteobacteria bacterium | reverse complement strand
CACTTGCTGAATAGACCCTATCCATATGAAAATAATTGATATTTCAAGTTTCACATGGTATTAAAATTAAATTCGGCGTAGAATAAGAAGCTTTGTGTTTAGAAAAGTATAAATTTCTCGGGGAAAAACTCACTACGTAACAGAAAGAATGTATCTTATTATTGGACATCAAAGGATTTTCTAGTGACCAGAAAACTCACATATGAAGAGTTAGAGCAGCGGGTCAGGGAATTAGAGAATAAAATTGATGAACTCAGGCTGTCCGAAAAAGCGATCAAGAAAACAGAGTCAAGGTTAAAAGAAGCCGAACAGATCGCGAAAATTGGACACTGGGAGCTGGATTTAAGCTCAGACACTTTATATTGGTCTGATGAAATATATCGAATATTT
Source organism: Deltaproteobacteria bacterium (assembly GCA_019309685.1). GTDB lineage: Bacteria > Desulfobacterota > Desulfobacteria > Desulfobacterales > JAABPS01 > JAABPS01. Next base: position 3,516 of record JAFDFT010000466.1, on the reverse strand, counting down.
GAAATAGATCCAGAAGAATTTGAAGCGACGTATCAAGCCTTTTTAAAAATCATTCATCCTGAGGATAGGAAGCTGGTTGATAAAGCATTTACTGATTCTTTAAAAAATAAAACCGGATACGATATTGTTCATAGATTATTGCTAAAAGACGGCTCGGTTAAGTATGTACACGAAAAATGCCAAACTACTTATGATGATCACGAAAACCCATTACGTTCAATCGGAACGGTTCAAGACATTACCAGACGAAAACTTTCTGAACACAATTTCTCGGGAATCATCGGCAAAAGCGCTGGAATGCAAGAAGTTTTTTCATCCATCAGAGAGTGCGCTGAAATAAATATTCCCGTGTATATTCAAGGAGAAAGCGGCACCGGAAAAGAACTGGTCGCTATGGCAATCCATAATCAAAGCTCACGGGCAAATAAACCTTTTGTTCCTGTGAACTGTAGCGCGCTTCCGGAAGGATTGCTTGAAAGCGAGCTTTTTGGCCATATAAAAGGCTCTTTTACCGGAGCTGTAAAAGATAGAAAAGGCCGATTTGAGCTTGCAAGAGGCGGCACATTGTTTTTAGATGAAGTCGAATAATCAGCGCAGCCAATCGTAATTTAAAGAATGAGGTAAAAAAAGGGAATTTTCGTGATGATTTATACTATAGAATCAATGTTGTACCCATTTATTTGCCTTCATTAAGAGAACGCAAAGAAGATATCCCTCTTTTAATTGACGATTTTCTCCATAAATCGTCCTTCGAAGGTCAAAGCTCGCAAGGCGTATCAAAAGATGCACTCGCCGTTATCATCGATTACGCATGGCCTGGAAATATTCGTGAGCTTCAAAGCACGATAAGCTACGCTATTATAAAATCAAAAGGTAAAATGATTCAGCCCGAGCATCTCCCACCTGAACTGCGGCAGCACAAAAAAGAACACTCCCAGCGGGGGCCTTCTCGTAAATTGAATGAAAAAACTGTTCGAGATGCACTTGTCCGGGCAGGAGGAAATAAAGCCAAGGCTGCACGTTATTTAGGTGTCGGCAGGGCTACACTTTACAGGTTTTTAGAAGATTTTCCTGAAGCCTGTAAAAATATTTAACCAAAAACGACTATCTATAAACCGTCATACCATTCATGTTTCTATTATTTATTAAAAAAGCATTCCAGGACATTTTTAGAAACAGATTCTTAAACACTGTTTCCATAACTACCATAGTGTTGTCCGTCCTTATTGTAAGCACTACCGCTCTTTTTTTTATTAATGCCAATGATCTTATGAATTCCTGGAAACACGGGGTTAAAATTATGGCATATCTTAAACCTCAAGTTCCTGAATCGGATCTCCCGGATATAAGGCATACCATTCAAAAAATGTATGGTGTTGAAGCGGTTCGATTTATTTCAAAAAAAGACGCATTGGATACGCTAAAAAAAGAAATGGCCCGACAGTCTTCAATTTTTTCAGATTTAAAAGAAAACCCGCTCCCGGATGCTTTTGAAATCCGTATGATTTCATCATCTCAAAGCTGGGAGAAGGTTGAAACACTATCAAAAAAGATTGAGTCGCTTCCCTCTGTGGAAGAGGTAGAATATGGGAAAAGATGGCTTTCAAGGTTTGAAAATATTTTTAATTTATTCCGACTGGCTGGATTTTCACTGGGGGCAATCTTCGTCATGGCGACCATACTTATAATATCTAACACTATCCGTCTGGTTTTATATGCAAGGCGTGAAGAGCTTGAAATTATGAGGCTTGTTGGTGCTTCTAACGCTTTCATTAAAATTCCTTTTTATATCGAAGGAATAATTATAGGCATCTTGGGTGGAATTGTCGGCCTGACAATTTTATTTGCTGCTTTTTCTATTATTTCTTCAAATGTAAACCAGGATTTTACCTCTGGCCTTTTTCGTATCAGATTTCTCCATTCCGAGACTCTTTTTCTAATTCTTTTTTGCAGTATGCTTGTGGGATGGTTAGGATGTTACTTTTCACTAAAGCAATTTTTAAAATGAAGACTGATATCAATACTGATTGCATTGCCTCTTACCGAAATATTTTCCTCCGGCCTCTTTCCCAGATTCTTAGGTACAAGCGTATTCAATTATTCAAATTACTTCTGTTTTGTTCCTTTAGCGTACTTCTACTCACTTATTATTTGTCAACATCTTTTGCCAACCAGCCCTATACGGTAGGAATCGTTACTGTAAACAAACTACAAATGAGGGCAACGCCTCAAATGAACGCCCCCATATTAAAAATGATTACCAAAGGGAATAAAATCGAAATCTATGAACAACAAGGCACTTGGATTAAAATAGTGCATGAAGGCCAAACAGGATATATCCAAAAACAGAAAAAGAAGGTTTTTGTTTTACTCGAAACAGTCGAAGAACCATTAACTAAAAAGCAAAATAAGTTAAAAATCGATGAATTTAAACAAGAAGCAAAAGAAATAAATCGAAAAATAGAAAGCCGAAAAGCGGAAATACGGTCTATTAAACAAAAAGAACGTTCAATAATAATCAATTTAAATGAAACGGATCTCTCGCTAAACAAGTCAAAAAAACTAGCTTCACTGATTAAAACCGATCTGGCCATTTTATCAAAAAAAATTACCGCCACACGAAATGCAACAAAAACCCTGGAAATAAAGATTCAGTCGAATGAACAGTACGCGGCGATGCGCCTGGTTGCTCTTTATAAGCTTAACTGGCTGGGCAAGATGCATATGATAGCATCGGCCGAATCAATGGATGAACTCCTTCAGAGAAAAATATATCTTGAACACATTCTTGATTATGACCGGAAAACCATTAACCAGCTCATTGAGAACAAAAACCAGCACACGAACTTATTGAAAAAACTTAAATCCCAACAACGTGAAAAGCACTCTTTAGAAAAAGATTATAAGGGGCAAATCAACATCTCCTCTAAGAGAAAAAATGAGCGGAAGAAATTACTTTCGGATATAAGGAACAAAAAATCTGTGCAAATTGCTTCGATTAAATCATTACAAAAAGCCTCCATTCAGCTTGATCAAACCATTAAGTCTTTGAGCCAGCAAATTAAACATTCCGGAACGACAGCAAATATATCCTCAAAATCCTTTTCCTCATTTAAAGGGTTGCTTAAAATGCCCGTAAAAGGTAAAATAGCAACCAAATTCGGGCCATACAAAAATAAAAAACTGAATGTGATGAATTACCGAAATGGTATTGATATCGTTGCCGATAAAGGTGAGCCCATAAAAGCCGTAAGGGCAGGCAATGTTATTTTCGCAAGCTGGTTCAAAGGGTATGGCAATATGATTATTTTGGACCATGGTAATCGTTATTATACAGTTTATGCCCACGCTGAAGAGCTTTTTAAACAAAGGGGCCAAAAAGTGAAAGTAGAAGAAATTATAGCTATTGTTGGAGATACCGGATCGCTGATTGGTCATAAACTTTATTTCGAAATAAGATATCAGGATAAGCCAGTCGATCCGCTTAAATGGCTAAACGTTAGAAAATGACCTCTA
>JAFDFT010000465.1 GCA_019309685.1 Deltaproteobacteria bacterium | reverse complement strand
CGGCGCAGAACCCTTTCCCCTCTCCGGTGATAATCGTTACGCGTATATCATCATTTTCATCCGCCTGACAAAAGGTGTCGATCAACTCCTCCATCATCTTTTTCGTCCATGCGTTCAGCTGGTCTGATCGGTTTAAAGTTATCAGGCCGATGCCAGGTTCCGGCATTTCCATTCTTATAGTTTCATAGTCCATTCGTATCCCCCGTTATATTCGATCAGCAACCACTGTTTATAGTTGTTCAAATGTGTTAATTTTTTTCATAACTAAATGTTACCTACATATTACGGTGAAAAGCCATCAATGTCTAAGTGATGCATTAATGCAGTAGTCAAATTCACGTCTATCGTTAAACCTATTGAGGCAATGTTACGCTAATGGTTTTTCCGCCAAATCCGTGCACTGAGTCATTGGCACGGACGGTAACTTTTTTAATTTTTGAAGAGATTTTCACACCGGATAGACTTCGGGTAAACGGCTGTTCATCAACATGAGGATGATGCAGTGTTCGGGTGGCAAGAATTGTACCGTCCGGCGCTGCAATGTCCCATTTGTCGGCGTAGTGATTCCACCCTTCATCTTTGTGCGATACCGTAACGCTAAACTGGTAGGTACCTTTACTCATTTTTTTAACTTCAACATTAAGCACATCCGCTTCTTCAGCAAAACTTATTGAAGAGAACACGAAGGCTATAATCAATGGTAAGATTTTCAATAATGTCATTTATTATAACCTCCTTTTGAGACCAATCTCATTTAACGGCTATATATGAGAAAAAGATCGGTTGGTTTAGGGTTTATTTTCCGGGTCGCAAATAGTCCGTTTTGATAGATGTAAGATATTGCCAATGTGTTTTACGAACACGTGGTGTACGGCGTTCCATACAGCAATCTTCTCACACTATTTTTAATAAAATATGTATTCTTTGCCTGCCTCAATTTCTTTTCCGCACTGATTGCATTTTTTTACATTTTTTTAATATTACTTTATTCATAAAATACTAATATATTCCTACTTTTCTTGCTGCTTTTTGGTTATTGGAAGGACTCCCGCCATTTCACCTATGATATTGACCACATCTGATCCCGCTGGAATGATTATTTTAGCATTTTCATCCAGTGCGGTTTCAAGCGCTTCTAATTTTCGTAATAACTGAGCATTGCCAATGAAATATTTGTCCGCTGCTTCATTAACCAGTTTTATGGCTTCGGCCTCACCTTCAGCCTGAAGTATTTTTGACTGTTTAATACCTTCGGATTGTTTAATTTGGGCGCGCTTTTCACCATCAGCCACTGTTTCCCTGGCTGTTGCGAAATCGATTGCCGCTATCTTTTCATTTTCAGCCTTTACCACCTTATTCATGGTTTCCTGGACATCTGTCGGCGGATCGATTTCTTTTAATTCAGTTCGTACAATATCAATACCCCAGTTTTTCGTTTCAACGCTTAGAGTAGAATGTAATTCATCGTTTATTTTCCCCCGTTCACTATTGGCGGATTTTAAGGTAAGCGTACCGATAATATTTCTCAGTGTGGTACGTGCCAGGTTTACGATCTGCCACTCATAATTATTAACATTGTATTGAGAGTTTTTCACGCTTTCTTCATCCGGTTGGACTTTAAAATATACCTGTGCGTCAACACTGGCGTTCAAGTTATCATTGGTTATTATTTCCTGACGCTCGGCATCTATCATTTGTTCGGTTACATTCACCTTGTACATTTTATCGATTACAGGAATAATCCAATGAAAACCGGGATTAGCAAAGCGATTATACTTTCCCAGTCTTTCAGTTAAACCCCTTTGCGTGGGTCTGATGATTCGAACACCGATGAAAAAAATAATCAAAACAGCAACGACAATAAAAAAAATACCGACCATTTTACCCTCCTTTTTAAGTTGTTACATTCATATACAATTATAACAGTTTTTCTTATTCAATTGCCAACCCAAAAGACTAGCAAATTATGAGATCTTTGAAAAATGCTGATTCTTGTCCAAGTTCAAGGAAAGTCATAATTTTAATCACCTCGCACGATCTTCCAGACCTACGGGGCAGGCACGAATACATTGAGAATTTCGAGGATTAAGCCCGCCAAGGCGGGATTGAGCTTGTCCGAAGATCCCGCCCATGGGGGCATCGGGAACGCAGCTTGTCTCGCCGTAGCCTCAGCGTAGGCGGGAAATTGGGCAAAAAGTGGGGTTTTGCAAAGGTCTCATTATGTGATTTCTGTTTTTGAGATCTTCACCCATTCTTTTTCAAAGTTTGAATATTGTTTTGGATATAATTTTGCGTTTTTAAGTATATTGCCAAACATTTCATTGGCTTTTTCGATATAACCCTGTTTTTTCAATAAAAGCGCGTATCGGCATCTGGCTTCTTCGCCAGTATAAATATTAAAAATTGCTTCATATTCTTTTAAGGCTGTTTCGAGATCCCCGGTTTCTTCATGAGCCCGCGCTTTAAGCAGTCTCAGGCTATTTGGCAGCTCTTTATTTAATTCTTCATGTTTTTGTAAATATTCAAATAGCTTATCAAAGTTGCCATTGTAAAAATACGAGTGACAAAGTCCTTCTATGATATTTAAATCATCAGCATGAACGCCATCCAGGCTTTTTTCTAAAAGCTCAATAGATTCGGGATATTTACCGGCCTGGAAATAAGCTTTTGCCAGATTCATACGATTTTTAACGCTATCAGTAATTTCCAGATCCTGTTTTAATTGCCGTATGCTTTTTGATGGGTATGCACTGCCGGGGCGTTTTGCTTTCGCGGTCATTTGTTTTTCAGGAAGGTACTCCACAAAAAAATAAATCAGTGAGCCTACAAAAGGGAAAATTAGAATAATAAAGATCCACCAGTATCTACCCGTTTTGCCGGCGAAAAAAAAAAAAAAAACCTGTATAATAATGCTTAAAATACTGAGAATGTGCATAATTCATTCCGATAAT
>JAFDFT010000464.1 GCA_019309685.1 Deltaproteobacteria bacterium | reverse complement strand
GTCCCATACACATTTAGGATTGATGATGGCAAAATTTCCTGCCAGGCGAAAACGATCTCCCCCAAGCCGTTTTATTTTCTGTTCTTCCGGAAGCATTTTATGTGCGCCGAATTGCCCCACGTTTATGATTTCAGGCGACTTGAACAGCATCTGCCCTCCTGGAATGTCGATATTGCCAGTAATTCCCATAAGGGCCATTAGAGCGCGGTTGTTGTCCGCACAAGTGATCTGTTGTTCGATTGCCACACCCCATTGAATTGCAGCCGGTTTGACAGTGGCGAATAAACGTGCGGCTTCCCGGATTTTTTCCTTTGGAATCCAGGTAATCCTGGCAACCTTATCAAGGGGATATTCATTAACTCGATTAACAAACGGTTCCCACCCGTGAACGTAATTTTCCACAAATTCCCTGTCATACAGTTCTTCGTTTACAATTACATTAAGCATCCCCATGGCCAGGGCCGTATCGGTACCCGGCCTGAGTTGAAGCCAGATGTCTGCCCGTGCGGCAATCCGAGTGAGTCTCGGATCTACTGCAATCAATTTTGCCCCTTTGTTCAGACTTACGCTAAAAGGTTCGCCTTTGTAGCAGTCAGGATTGCTGATCACCAAATTATTACCCCAAACCATAATGCACTTAGGATGATTTTCATAATCGACAATCGGGTTAGTCCCGCAAGTGATGATACTCGTCGCAATCCTGGGACCATAACAGAAGTGTCCTGCAGTCAGAACGTTGGGTGAGCCAAGAAGGTTGGAAAATCGGTAAATCACCGACTCGTTTTCGCGACCGGTACCGTAACCCATCACAATGGACTCGGCCCCGAACTTTTCTTTATATTTCAGTATTCGCTTTGCAATAGTATCAAGGGCTTCATCCCATGAAATTCGTTTCCATTGACCGCTTCCTTTAGGCCCGATTCTTTTGACCGGATGGGTCAGCCTGTCCGGGTGATAAGCAAGTTGCGTAGATGCAATACCTTTGCTGCACAATGTACCGTGATTGATAGGGCAGTCCGGATCACCGGCGATCTTGACTGCCTTGCCGTTCTTTGTATAGACCAGAACGCCGCATCCGCCATGACACATTCGACAGTGGCTTCTGGTTACGGAATCATATCCGTAAACTTCCATTTCTCTTTGGACATTGGAAAAAGTAAATTCGGACAAACCTGATATCCTTTCAGCTAAAATATAATCCAGCGATTTGTTAGTGTAAAGGGTCGGGAAACATTTTGAAATTGCCTCACTTATATAAGCTATATAAAAGGATTTGTCCACTTTCATTAAAAATGACATCCCTAAAGCGCTGTTAAAACATAAGTTAAGGTAACATTATTTTATAAATGCTTTTACCCTTGAAGTATTTCTGGCCTGGGTTGATGTCCGCAGCCTTTTGTGCTATTGAGCAGTAGTTTGGTTAAAGATACCGAAATGTTATCGACAAAGTGTGTAAACAAACAAAGTCGAACAATAGGTTAACTTTTAAACTTGGAGTTATGATTATTTTTAATGGATCATCTTTCATAGGAGGGTGGACTATGGTTAGGAGAAATCTAAAAGTTATGAAATTGTTGTCGCTAATAGCTTTACCCATATTTTTTCTGATAACCAGTTGCGCAGAAGTTCAGCTCAGCACTATCCCCCCTCCATCACCTAACGCAAAACTAAGGGTTTTTGTCCAGCCGACTTCGAGCACCGAGCCACGACATGGATGGCGGACGCCCCACAAAAAATTCGAAAAGAAAATCTATAAAGAAGTACAGCAAATCCTTGCAAAGAAGGGAATGTATGAGGTAGTCCCCAGAAAAGATGTCCAGTCGGTTTTAGGAAGGCGAACCTTAAGAATTTGGTCCTGGGAGAAAAACGATTGGGCTTTAACGAGAAAGGTTGGCAAGTGGCTTTATGCGGAATATGCAATGATACTTGTTCGTGGTTGGCACCCCAAACCCTACTGGCGCGCAGTATTGATCAATATAGAAACAGGTAAGCAATTTGCGGTATTCTCACATGTGCGTGTAGGCACACGGGGAGCTTATAGTCCTGTTATCAAGGAATCTTATCGTGAAATATTCCGCGATGCAAAAAAAGATTTGATGTCCACAGCGATTCGTATAGGCAACCGCAAGAAAGTTTCACATTTAGAGCATAGAGCCCCTCTGCTCAAGAAAGTGCCCGCTTCAATTCAACAGATTGAAAAACCACCGGTGGCTCCAAAGAAACCTCGGACATTGGCATCGCTGGGCCGGGAGGTGGACATCGCAAAGACCCTCGAAGCAAAGTCTGCTGAAAAAGGCCGAATACGGCTTGCTGTTTACGACCTTGAATCTGCAAAGCACCTGAAGATAGTAGCCCTCATTCTTTCGGAAGCCCTGAGAGAGGAACTGCTCCGTTTGGGAAACATCGTCCTGGTCAACCGTGAAAATATGAATCAGGTGGTGCAGGAGGTCACGCTTGGGCAGACAGGGCTTATAGATGAAAAACAGGCAGTCCAGGCTGGAAAGGCATTAGCGGCGAAGCAGATCATTGTAGGGAGACTGGCATCAATAGGAAAGAGTTCGCTCCTTCAGGCCAAGAGGATCGATACCGAAACACACAGCACCATGGCCATATCCTCCATCAAATGTAAACAGGGTAAGGAAGAAGTGTTGCTTGACCAGATGGAAGAGCTTGCAGACAAATTGGTTCAAGCACCGTGACGAATACCGCCAAAAAGAAAGAATATCAAAGGATGGATCACTCCTTTTTGATTGATTCTGATATTTCCGCTACTCTTTTAGAAATATTTCTAACAGTCATTTTCCGGTGATCTATCCACCATTTTGCCTCTGTTTTTTCCTGCCATTCTTTGAAAAACATACCAAAAGCTTTTCCTGACAGTTCCTTTTCATCATCATTTTCAAATGTAAGGCTTTTTCTCAGATAATCGACTTTATTAATCAGCTCAGCCCTGATCTTTTCTG